>CAZGRF010000323.1:0-1252 GCA_964527825.1 uncultured Pirellulales bacterium | reverse complement strand
AAGAGTCTCCGATGGGCGTCCTGTCGGGACCGGCCGATGATGGGCGGGCACGGAACCGGCCACGTGAGGTTTGGCCCGAGAATCTTCTTTGTTCGCAAAGTGGCTAAACGAAAACGCAATAAGGCGTTGTTAGCGTCCCGCTGGCAGGCATAATAGAGATAGTACCGAGAATAGGTCTTTGTCCGGCTTCTCGTGGGTGGGACCCAATGCTGTGGTCTGGGGGGCGGGTAGGGTCCGCATTCAAGGTGTTTTGCCCCAGAGTCCGGGTCTGGGCACGGTTGATTCGTGATGGCTGCGAGAGTGTGAAGAAGAGCCATGGCGAAGCGACCGTTCTGGTTGCTGTCGTATGCAAACACCGAAAGCAGTGAGGAGGACTCGGCTGAAACGAACGATTTCGCAGGCAGAGCATGCCGAGCACTCTGCGTAGGGGGCGTCTTCTTTATGACACATTCGGCTTTTGCCGATAGAGCCTGTTGTGCCGTCGCTACCCGTTTTTGGTGTGTGGCCAAAACGCGGTAACGTTGATCTCTGCTGTTTGAAGGAGGATTGTCATGCGCAGGAAACTCATTTCTCTCATGGTCCTCACGCCGTTGTTGGCAGGACTGCTTCAGGCGCAAACCATTCCCGCGACCACCACGAGCCTGGAGTCTTATGACATGCCGGGCTACTTCATGGTGTGTACGACCTCTGCCGGAGCGGTTCAGTTGGTCGAAGGTGGGAATGCGACCCCCGAAGGCCAATGGAACATCGTTGCGGGTCTCACCGGAACAGATACCGTCTCGTTCATGCCGACGGCATTGGACAATCACTACATGCGGCACAGGAGTTACATCTTTTATTGTGACCCGGCTGCAACGGACAGCTTGTACCTCAATGACGCCAGCTTCACACCAGAGCCGGGCTTGGCCGATCCGGAAGACCCAACGTTAGTGTCTTTTCGGTCGGTGAACTACACAACCATGTTTCTGCAACACAACGCCAACAGCCCAATAGGGTTCGCGCTGGCGGTGGTCGCTGCCGGAAATGAGGGAGCAGCGACGTTCAGGTTCCCGGAGCAACACCCGGAGCGTGCCCATGATCCGGTCCCGGTTGACGAGGCAACCGACGTACCTCGTGAAACGACCCTTGGCTGGACGCCGGGCGCGTACGCGGCCTCTCACAACGTGTATTTCGGGACCGATCTCGACGACGTCAACACCGCCGATGCGGGCAGCCCGCTGCTTGTCAGTCCGGGGCAGGGCGCCAACGTGTA
>CAZGRF010000322.1:0-4848 GCA_964527825.1 uncultured Pirellulales bacterium | reverse complement strand
CTCGGAGAGACTCAGCACTATGTAGCGGTCTATGTCCTCTACACGAACCAAAAGCAGCGCTCGACCTCGCTTCTGAGCTTTCTCGATGGCATCGTTGAATTCTCGAACGTTCTTGACCGGCTCTCGGTCCACTTCCCTGACGAGTGCGCCTCTCTCAATACCCTCGTTGTCAGCTTCCGAGCCGGGCGTTACCTCGGTAACCACCACCCCGGCCAGGCCTTCGTATCCAAGGCGCTGAGCCAGCTCGTCCGTCAGCGTTTGCACAGTCATGCCCAGGCGGGCCCGCACCTGGGGCTGCTCGCCGGCAGCGGATGTATCGTCCGGCCGTGCGTCCAATGTAGCGGTGATGGTCCTGCGCTTGCCATCGCGCAGAATCACAATCTCCACCCTGGTGCCGGGCTTGTGCATGGCAACCCGGTTACGGAAGGTGTTAGCGCTGTCAACAACCTGACCATCCAACTCAACGACGACGTCGCCGCGCTTCAGTCCTGCCTTCTCGGCGGCGGAGTCCTCCGTCACCTGTGAAATGAGGACCCCCTTGGCCTCATCGAGGCCGAAGAAATCCGCCATGTTGGGTTGGACGTCGTCGATGGCAACGCCCAAATACCCTCGGATGACCTTACCGGTTTCCTTCAACTGCATGTAGATGTTGCGGGCCATGTTGCTCGGAATGGCCAAGCCGATCCCGACGTTGCCGCCGGGGCCGATGATGGCCGTGTTCATGCCGACGGCCTTGCCGTCAAGGTTCAGCAAAGGCCCGCCGGAATTGCCAAGGTTGATCGCCGCATCGGTCTGGATCAGGTCTTCATAGTTGGCGATGCCAATTTGGCTGCGGCCTTTGGCGCTGACGATTCCCGCCGTGACGGTGTGGCTCAGGCCGAAAGGATTCCCGATGGCGATCACCCATTCGCCCACCTCCAGCGCGTCGGAGTTCGCCAGTTCGATACAGGGCAGATTGCTTTCGTCTATCTTGACAATCGCCACGTCCGTTTCGGGGTCGGCCCCAATGATCTTGGCATTGGCCTTACGGCCGTCGACCAACTGCACCGTCACCGTCTCCGCCTCGCCGACCATGTGGTTGTTCGTTAGGATGTAACCATCACTGGAGATTATGAAGCCCGATCCCTGGGCGATCTGCTTGGGCTCCTGCTCTTCGCGGTCACGAGGTGAAGACCGAGGGCCGAAGAAGTATCTGAACAGCTCGTCCTCAAACGGGCTGGACGGCTCGCGGTTCAGCCATTGCCGTGAAGAGGCCCGCAACGTCTTGGTCGCCCTGACACCCACCACGGCCGGGGAAGCCTTTTCGGCAATCGAGGCGAAGGCCTTGCCCATCTGGCGAAGCGTCGCAATGCTCTGGTCTTCTGCCGCCGGGGCCGACAAAGGCATGACGAACCACAAGAGCATGAAAACGGCTGTAAACGCGAATCGACGGAGGCTTCTGCCTCCTCGGACACTGCTTGTCACCATAGCAAACCTCCAGACATCTGTGTACCGCACTGCCAATGCATGAGGCGGAGGAAAGACCGTCCGCGCCAGTAGGGATCGGTAGCATTGTAGCCCAGATAGGTTCAATTCGTCAAACGTTTTCCAGCAGCCAACGCGGTTGTAGTCAGCCTTGTCGCAACTACAGCAAGTTCCCAGCCGGTCCGCTGGTCGAGCCTGCGAACGGCTTCGATCTCCGCGACATCAATGACCGCCACTTCCCGAATCAGAAGGGTCTGTGTCCCGGCGCGCAGCGGGGGCATGAGAATCAACGAAGAAGATGTTCTGCCTCCACGCAGCAAACCCGCCCCCGCTGGTATTTCACACCGTCAAGTATCCCCGCGACGCCGCGTCAAAGAGGCTCAGCGCATTACCCAGTCCTTGCCTTTGTAGACCACCTCTACCGAATCCCTCAGCGCCGGATCGCCCCGAAATACATAATCAAGCTCCAGGGTCTTTCGCAGATATACCTTGACCGGCACGCCCGCTGCATCCACCGCGACCGGGTGGTTCACAACCGCCGTCTCGTTACTCAGGCCGGTGATGAATATCTTGAAACTCTCGGCACGCAAACCGAAGTCACGCCAGATCACGGCGATGTCCTTGGCATTGTCCTCGCCCTGGAGAATCCGATTCTCCACCTTGACCAGGGATTCCAGGAAGGGATATCGGCTCTGGTGCCGCTCCTTGATGCGCTCAAACACGACCGGCGGCACGTTCATGCCGGCCGGCACAATCTGGAACGTGTCGGTCATCAGGTCACAGCGCGGGTAGAAGTCAACGTCCTGCCCCGTCCGATTGGTGATGGTGAGAATCGTATACCAGTACCGGGCCGGACCATTGCCGCCCCAGGGCAACACTATTTGCTGCGGCTGCTCGAATCTGACCTCAGCGGTCCACTGCCCCGGACCCTGTACAATCGCCGGCTGCGGTGCTGCCAGAACCGCACCAGCCATGAGGGCCAGAACCGTCCCATAAAACAAGCACTTTCTCATCCAGGACCCCTCTCCAGAGAGCATGTTCTGCCACTAAATGCGCCAAATCCTGCGTTTTCTCCATTTTACATCAAACCGGCTCGAAAGCCAAGAAGATTTTGACGTTGGAGAGCGACGCGGGGTCAACACGGCACGTACCGGGCCCGGCCGAGAGGCTGCTGCGCCGTAGGCACGTTCAATCAACCAGGAAGATGCCGCTGGGCAAACTCACGGGCCGCATCGGCCAAGAGCGTGCGGCTGTGCGCCAGGGCATAATCGAGCCCCATTGCATCCGACATGGACGCCGCGGCGGCTTCGATTCCGGCCGTGCGAAAGACCTCAGGCGGCAAGAGCACTTGCCCAGCTACGACGCCCACCCTGGCGCCTTGCTCTCTCGCGAGCCGAGCGACGCCGGAGACAACCTTGCCTCGCAGAGACTGGCGGTCGAGCCGTCCTTCGCCCGTAATGACCCAATCGGCCCCGGCGACTGCCTCCTGTAGGCCGCACTGCGACATGACGACCTCAATGCCCGATGTCAAGCGCGCGCCCATGAAGACCACGGCGCCCGCGGCCAAGCCGCCCGCCGCTCCGCCGCCGCGTAGATTCCCAACATCTCGTCCGAGTTGCTCTCTAACAAGCGTGGCCAGATGGGCCAGACCGGTATCGAGCATTTCGACCATCTCGGCCGTCGCGCCCTTCTGCGGACCATACACCACAGCCGCGCCATGAGGACCGCAGAGAGGATTGTCTACGTCGCAGAGCACATCGACGGAGACGTCCACGCCCTGTCGCGGCGGGATAATCTGGGCGATCTGCGAGAGTTGCCCCCCTCCCAGCGGTATCTCTCCGCCATCACGGGCCAGGAGCTTCCAGCCCAGAGCCACCGCGGCACCTACCCCTCCGTCGACGGTTGCACTGCCGCCTACCGCTAGGAGGATGCGCCGTGCCCCGTGGGCAATGGCCGCACCGATCAGTTGCCCTGTTCCGTAGGTCGTCGTTTTCAGAGGATTCTGTTGCTCAGCGCGCAGCAGTTGCAGACCGCTGGCGGACGCCATCTCTACTACCGCCGCGCAACTGTCCGGCAGCCATGCAAACCCTGCGTTGACTTCCATGTCCGGCAGTGGGCCCACCACCCTGCTCTCGATCCACTGTCCGTGGGAAGCTGTCATCAGAGCCACAGCCGTGCCTTCGCCGCCATCAGCCATCGGCTTGACAACGACCTCCGCCTCCGGCCGCACCGCACGGATTGCCTCGGCGACAATGTCACAGGCGTCGGCCGCCGTGAGCGAGCCTTTGAAAGAGTCCATGGCAATAACGATCTTCATTTTCCACCGGCTCTCGTATGTCTTGTCGAAGCATCCGCAGGCTGCGTGATGGACCATGCCCCCTCGCTTGTGCGATCAGGGAACACTCCGTATGGCCTCAAGACTGCCGTCACGCGCAGCCTCCAATACCGGCCCCAGGTAGTCGTCGACCATCTCGGCGGTCAAAGGCACGGGCATGTTTGCCAGCTTCATCTTCAACTGCGGGTCCTTGGCGGCCGCCAACGCGCGGTTGATGTGCCGGTGACTGAATCCATCCACATCCGCCAGACGGGTCGGAAATCCCACGGAGCGGGCAAACGTCAGCATCGTCTCCGCCACGGCGACACCCAACTCTCGTCCTGCTAGAGCGCTGAAATCGACGTCTGCCAATCCGAGCCGGTCGTAGACCTCGCCCAGCAGGTGCAACGGCTTCTCTATCGCGGGTGCGAAGAAGACAGTGTAGTAGGGATTCATCAGCGCACAGGCCCGGCCGTGCGGCAGGATATCGACCAGCGAGAAGCTCGTGAGATGGCCGCCGTTGGTGCCGCCGATCATGATCGCGTATCCGCCCAGGTCCGTCGCCAGGCACAACGCCTCGCGGGCCCGCGCATCGGAGGGCGCGCGCATCGCCTGGGGCAGGCACGTAAGGGCCAGAGGCAAACCTGTCGCCGCGATTTCCGCGGCCTGGTCGTAGTGCGGTTTTCCGACGGCACCGTACAACACTTCCAGCATGTGAGCGATTCCGTCGAAGGCCCCATCGGCCGTCAGGTCTCGCGGCGTGCTGTGGGTCACGCTGTAGTCGAATGCCGGATAGCCCGGGATGATCGCAAGGTCTACGATCAGCTTCTTCTGGCTCGTTGCGGTGTCGGTGACGTTCGCGTACTTCGTCAGGTGAGCAGCCGAACCGGCCACCGTCTGAACGGCCACATGCGGGGTCAAAACCAGGCCTCCGCACCGGAGCGCTTTTGCCACCAGGTCCGTGCCAAAGCAGTCCTCGACATCGCCACCGAGAATCCGCAGCACGTCGGCGGCTTTGACTGCGTCGATGGTACTGCCCCCGCCAAAACTGACGATGACATTCGGTTTCG
>CAZGRF010000321.1:0-4861 GCA_964527825.1 uncultured Pirellulales bacterium | reverse complement strand
GCACACCGCCTTCGACCGGGCCGGTAGCTTCGAGTGCTCCAACGAGTTATTCAACCGAATCCAGCGGAACACGGTCTGGTCGTATCGTAGCAATTTCCACGGCTACCCCACCGATTGTCCTCACCGCGAGAAGAACGGATGGACGGGAGACGCGCACCTGGCCGCCGAGACGGGGCTGTACAACTTCGACGCCGCGGCTGCTTACACCAAGTGGATGGACGACTTCAAAGACGAGCAGCGGCCGAGCGGCGAACTGCCCGGGATCGTGCCGACCAGCGGATGGGGCTATCAGTGGGGCAACGGTCCGGCCTGGGACAGCGCCTACGTCCTGATCCCGTGGTACCTCTACCAATACTGCGGCGACACGCGCATCCTCGCCGAGCACTACGACCACCTCAAACGCTACGTGGATTACCTAACGAGCAAGGCGGACAACCATATCGTCTCTATCGGCTTAGGCGATTGGGCCCCCGCCAAGTCCACGACGCCGGAGAAGGTGACATCCACCGGTTACTACTACCGCGATGCCCTGATCGTCTCGAAGATCGCCGGACTGCTCGGCCACACGGAAGACGCACGGCGGTACACCGACCTGGCCTTGACGATACGTGATGCCTTCAACAAGGAATTCTACGATCCCCAAACCGGCCTCTACGACGGTGGCACGCAGACCGCGATGAGTTGTGCTCTATACCACGGGTTGGTGCCGCCCGACGCGCGCGAACGCGTGCTGAGCAATCTGGTCAAGATGATCGAGGCGAACAACGACCATCTCGATGCCGGCATCCTGGGGACGAAGTACCTCATCGACGCACTGACCGCCAACGGGCGGGCCGACATGGTTTACAGGATGGCGACGCAGACGACGTTTCCGAGCTGGGGACACTGGATCGAGCAGGGTGCGACCACCCTTTGGGAGCAATGGGACGGCGGCGCGTCTCGCAATCACATCATGTTCGGGCACATCAGCGCCTGGTTCTACCAGGTCCTAGCCGGCATCAACCTGGATCCGGACGCGGTCGGGTTCAAGCGCTTCATCATCAAGCCGCAACCACTCGGTGACATCACCTGGGTACGGGCCGAGCACGAGTCGCGGTACGGCACAATAGTCAGCAACTGGGACCTTTACGAAGGCACGTTCACGCTGAAGGTGACTGTCCCGCCGAACACAACCGCGACGGTGTACGTCCCCAGCGACGAAGAAGCGTTTGTCAACGAAGGTCCCGGCTATATCCACTCCGGCGACCACGTGCGATTTGTCCGCTTGGAGAAGGACTACGTGGTCTTTCAGGCAGAGTCCGGAACGTACAAATTCATCTCGAAGTTCACGCGCTGAGCGCCATCCACGCGCAGCAGGATGCCGAATTCCGGCGCAACTGAATGCCCAGGACTGGCCAAGACGCGCAGCACGTGCTACCACCAGCTCATCTGCAGGAGGTCGAGGAAGGACAGCGCGGGCTCCCCGTCGCCGACTTGGAATGATCCTCGTGCCTCGCCTGACAACGCGCCGTGACTGTGAACCCGTATCTGATACGTTCCCACATCGAAGCCACCGAGAGACCGGGTGACCTCATATGGTTCCGGGGTCGGCATGCCCGACGGCGTCGGGCGAACCAGCGCGACTCCCCATCCCTGGTACGCTTGCAGTTGCAGGCCATTCGACGTTTCAGAACCAGAGGAAGGCGGTATGTAAGTGCTCCATTGGAGGTCAATCACGATATTGTTTCCCCGGCGGTCGATGGTGACGCCGTCGAGGGTCAGATATGGGTCGAACGTCTGTCCGGAAATCGTCACGAATACCTCTTCGAAAGGCATCGGCCGCTCCGGACTCACCGACACTTCCATCGGCCTGATAGCATTCATCAACGGCAGATTGGTGGGCAACGCTGAATGACTCGTCCATGCGTCGCCGACGACGAGGCCCGTCGTCGGAATCCCTGTGCCGCCGACGTGATCCCAGGGCTGAAGAGAATGGGCGATCTCATCCAGAGCCGACCCGGCGGCCACTGTCCCTGCCGTAAGCACCACCAGAAGTAATGCGTACCTTCTCATCGTCTACCTCCTTGTAGGCTGATGTTTCACCACGATTTGTCTCTTCCCCGCAGCGATGGGCGCCTGCCGTCGGCGCGCACGTCGAGCGGTAAGAATCAGGCGTGCTGTCAGGGCAACCCTCCACGCACACCCTCGCCCCGCACCGGATGTCGTGACGCGTCCAACATGGACCTACCTTATACACTTATGCCACGCGTTTGTCAAGAAGAAAATGCAATGGCGCGGCCTGGGTCGGGCGGGACGCATGTGCTGCTTTACCGCGGGCGTTGAAGAGGGTATCCTTGCTGCCTTGGCCAGGAAACCAAGACGCCGGAGACAAGAACGATGGACAAGCAACGATCCGCGGATTCGCTTCAAAGCCTCGGTGTTTGCGCAGCTTGTGTGTCAGCTCTGCTCGTGCTCCTCACGCCAGGCGCCGGCCTGTACGCGGTTCCGAATGACAGCGCGGCGCTGGGGATCAACCTGGGCGGCGTGACGTATTGGTCCTCGGAAATCGTGTTCGTGGACCTGTTCAAGCATTCGCAGACCTGGAAGAGCCAGGCCCCGGGTCAGGCGTACGCCCAGGGCGGCCCGCTCGACCTGGCCGAGGACGGCTGGGTGCGCTCCCTGGCCGGCGGGGGCCAATTCGCCGATTCGATCGTATTGAGCCGGCCCCGGCTCGGCTATCCCGGCGGCGTCTACACGTGTCTCTACGACGGGCGGGGCAAGATCGCCTTCGCCTACGGCACCGAGGTCATCGAGGAGGAACCGGGCCGTATCCGCGTCATGGTCAGGCCCGAGCAGAACCTGCTGACGCTGCGCCTCACGCAGACCGATCCGAACGACCCTGTCCGGAACATCCGCGTCATCCTCCCCGGCTTCGAGGACAGCTACGCCACGCAGCCGTTCCACCCAGATTTCTTGAAGCGCTGGGAGAAGTTCAAGGTCCTGCGCTTCATGGATTTCCAGCGCACCAACGATTCCGAGCAGGCGCACTGGTCCGACCGGGCCACGCTGGCCATGCAGACTCAAGGCACCGACGCGGGCGTCGCGCTGGAGTATCTGATCCAATTGGCCAACAACCTCGACGCCGACCCGTGGTTCTGTATGCCGCACCTGGCCGACGACGACTATGTGCGGAACTTCGCCGGGCTGGTCAAGGCCGAGCTTGAGCCGAGCCTGAGGATCTACATCGAGTACTCCAACGAGTGCTGGAATAGCATCTTCGCCCAGGCCCGCTACTGCCGCGACCGAGGCAAGGAGCTAGGACTTAGCGACAACGACTATCAGGCCCAACTGCGCTACTACTCCAAGCGAGCGGTCGAGATTTTCGGGATTTGGCGGGAGGTCTTCGGCGGCACGGACCGGCTCGTGCGCGTTCTGGCTGCTCAGAGCGCCAACCCCTGGACCAGCGAGCAAGTGATGGACTTCGAGGACGCCTACACGCACGCCGACGTGCTGGGGATCGCCCCCTACTTTGGCAACGCCCTGGGCGATCCCAAGACACAGGACGAGGTCGTTCGGATGACGGTAGACGAGGTCCTCGACAGGTGCGCTGAGTACATCGCCAAGGGCAATGAGACCATCTCCCGCCAAGCCGAGCTGGCCAGGCAGCGCGGCCTGCGCCTGGTCGCCTACGAGGGCGGCCTGCATCTCGTCGGCTACGGCGGCGCCGAGAACAACGAGCCACTCATGGAGCTGTTCCACGCTGCGAACCGCCATCCGCGGATGAAACAGCTCTACCTCGACTACCTGACCGGCTGGAAGGAAAACGGCGGCACCCTGATGGCTGTCTTTTCGTCGATGGGCACCTACTCCAAATGGGGCTCCTGGGGCTTGATGGAATATCACGGCCAGCCCACCGCGGAAGCCCCCAAGTACCAAGCCGTCATCGAGTTCCTCGAGACGCATCCGAAATGGTGGTAGTGCGCGAGGCAAACAGAAATGGACCCAAATCGAATTGAAGAAATGGCAAGAGATCCGAGATTCATTCCCGGGATCTACAACTACTGCGACCGGTGGTGCGAGCGATGCCCATTTACCTTTCGTTGCTTGAACTACGCGATGGGAGAAGAGATCGAGGCCGGCGACTGCCAGACGCGGGACGCGGAGAACGAGGCCTTCTGGGATGACCTGCACGAGACGTTCGAGAGCACCATGGAAATGATCGAAGAGCAGGCCGAAGAGGTGGATTTCGACCTCGACGACGAAGAGTTCCACGAGTTCCTCGAAAAGGAGGAGAATGTGCGCGACGCGGCGGAGTCACAGCCCCACAGCCGGACCGCGAAGAGGTACATCGACATCGTGGATAACTGGTTCAAGTTGAACGAGGGCTTGTTCGCCGACAAAGGCGGCGAGGTGGAATTCCTCGCCGGAAACGACATGCCCGGCACCGGACGCGCCGATGACGTGACGGCTCTTCGCGATTGTCTCGAAGTCATTCGCTGGTACCAGCCACAGATCTGGGTCAAGCTCTGCCGGGCCGGACCGGGCGTCATCCGCGCCGAACTCGACGATCTCGAAGGCTTCCAGGAGGACGCCGACGGCTCGGCCAAGGTCGCTATCATCGGCATCGAGCGATCCATCGCGGCCTGGGGAGCCATATTGAAGCGTTTCCCCGACCACGAAGACGCCATCTTCGCCCTCGGCACGCTCAAGCGTCTCCTCCGGCAAGTCGAAGCCGCCTTCCCCAACGCCCGAGCCTTCCTCCGCCCTGGATTCGACGTCGCCGGCTGACTCTGCACGACACTCGATATGCCGAGCGCCCCACGACTCTCGCGGGTGAATCCAGAAGGGTGGAGGCAGACAGAGAGGGCTTGCCTGAGCTATT
>CAZGRF010000320.1:0-4862 GCA_964527825.1 uncultured Pirellulales bacterium | reverse complement strand
CGGTGTTGTGACAGGCCGGGAAGAATCGGCAAGTGCCCGCTTACGCAGTCGGCGCGCCCGAAAACGGACGCAGTGCTGGGCCTGCCGGCTTCCAGGAAACGCCTTGAATGGCGGATACTCCGGCGATAGGATGGCCGGCGTGTCTCACGAAGGTTGGCACAGATATGAGCAGGTCGGACGAGTTCTCGCACCCCAAGGAATCCCGACTCCAAGGTCTTGGCAAGCGGACTCAGAGGAACCGTTCCCCAGGACGAGATTCGACTGACGGCGGCAGCGCTGGAAAGACCAGGTCATGAATCGAACGTGCAGGGCACTCATCGTGATAGCGACCGTCACGGAGCTTTCGATCCTGACAGGCCCGACGGTCACCCAGGGCTCGGAGGATACCCTCGACCAAAGCTTCCGGAATCCACCTGCCACGGCCCAGCCGCGCACGTGGTGGCACTGGATCGATGGCAACATTACCAAGGACGGAATTACGAAAGACCTCGAATGGATGAGACGCGTCGGTATCGCCGGTATGCAATTGGCCGAGGTCAGCTTTGGGGGAGGCCAGACCGTAGAGGAGAAGCTCGTGTTTGGCACTCCGGAATGGCTGGATACCGTGCGCCACGCCGCCGCCGAGGCCGACCGGCTAGGGTTGGAGATGGCGATCTTCAGTTCGCCCGGCTGGAGCGAAACGGGCGGCCCGTGGGTCACGCCCGCGCAGGGGATGAAGAGACTCGTCTGGAGCAAGACCGTTGTCGAAGGGCCGCAGACGTTTCGCGGCACACTGCCTCAACCACCCTCGAACCTCGATTTCTACGGCGATAGCGCCGTGGTGGCGTTCCGGCTTCCTGCCCGCGAATCCAACATGGCCGACTTCAATCCGACTGTGACCTCAAGCGGCGGCGCCATCGACACGGCCGCGCTGCTCGAGGACGACCCGCGTTCGGGAATGACGGTGACGGCGCCGGCCGCGGGCGAGGCGGCCTGGGTGCAATTCGAGTTCGACCAGCCGTTCAGCGCGCGGGCGATCACGCTATCGGCTCGCGCGGGGGGCCGGACCGGCGTTCCGGTCGGCCGAGTACTCGCTGGGGACAGCGACGGTGCTTTGCGCACGGTAGTATCGTTGCCTGGTACGCAGCTCTATCGTCAGGGCAGCGTGCGAACGTTCGCTTTCCACGAGACGACCGCCCGCATCTGGCGCATCGAGATGAGCGCGGCGCCGTTGGATCCGGGACTGACGATGAGCCAGGGGCCGCCACGACAGGTAGACAGTCTCTTGCTGACCGAAGCGATCCTGCACGCGGGCGCACGCGTGCATCGCTGGGAAGAAAAGGCCGGGGCCAGCCAGTTCCTCTTCGAGTACGAAACCGTGCGCACGCCGGAGGTCCCGGCCGATGCGGTGATCGAGACGTCGGAGGTGGTAGATCTGACCTCGAAGATGGCGGCCGACGGTCGTCTCGAATGGGATGTCCCGGCCGGCAGGTGGATGATCCTGCGCCTGGGCTACGCGCCGACGGGAGCCCGCAACCGCCCCGCGACCGGCGCGGGGTCCGGATTGGAGGCCGACAAGCTGAGCCGCAAACACATGGAAGCTTACTACCACGGCTACTTCGATCCGATCGCCAAGGCCTTAGGACCGCTCTTCGGCAAGAGCCTGCGATACGTAGTGATGGACAGTTGGGAAGCGGGGATGCAGAACTGGACCGAGGAGATGATCGGCGAATTCCGCCGGCGTCGCGGCTACGATCCGACGCCCTACCTGCCTGTCCTGACGGGTTACGTCGTGCAGAGCGCCGACGTGAGCGATCGCTTCCTCTGGGACTTCCGCCGCACGCTGGCTGATATGTGGGCTGAATATCACTACGGGGCGATGGCTGGGATGCTCAAGCAGCGTGGGCTGGGGATCTATGCCGAAGCGGCCGGCGTGTCACTGGAGATTCCTGAAGACACATTGCTCAACAAGCGCGAGGTAGACATCCCGATGGGCGAGTTCTGGCTGGGCAGAATGCATCCGCCACTGATGTACTACCAGGATGTGCGTGGCGCCGCTTCGGCCACCCACGTCTATGGCAAGACCCTGGTTGCGGCCGAATCGTTCACCGGAGGGGGTTACGAGTCACCGTTTACGTTGAAGAAGATGGGGGACTACTGGCTCGCGCAGGGCGTCAATCGCATCGTCTTCCACACCTCGGCGCACCAGCCGCTCGACACGAAGCCGGGCAACACGATGGTGGGCACCCACATCAATCGCAACATCACCTGGGCCGAGCAGGCGGGGCCCTTTATGAGTTACCTCGCCCGGAATTGTCTCATGTTGCAGCAGGGTCTGTTCGCAGCGGACCTTGCCTACCTCCTGAATGAGGGTGCTCCTTCGACGATGCCGATCTGGGGCGCAGGGCTGAAGCCGGTTCCGCCCGAGGGGTACGACTACGACTACATCAACGCGGACGTCTTGCTCCATCGCATGTCCATCAGCGAAGACGGGCGTCTGACGCTGCCCGACGGCATGAGCTATCGCGTGCTGGTGTTGCCGGAGAGCGATCGCATGCGGCCGGAACTGCTGCGCAAGGTCCGCACGCTGGTGGCCGGTGGCGCGACGGTCGTCGGGCCCAAGCCGGTGCAGTCACCAAGTCTGGCCGGCTATCCGGATGCCGACGCGGAAGTGCGAGCGCTGGCCGCTGAATTGTGGAGGGACCTCGACGGCGTTAGTCGCAACATCCACCGCTATCGCAAGGGTATGGTGGTCTGGGGCCTGCCGCTCGAAGACGTTCTTGCGTCGCTGAGCGTTCCGAAGGATTTCGAGTACGGCGGTGGTCTGGATGCAGCGGTCGCCTGGATTCATCGGCGCGCCGACGACACCGATATCTACTACGTCGCCAATCTGACGGACCAGGCCCAGGACATCCAGGCCCGCTTCCGCGTCGGTGGCAAGGAGGCGGAACTTTGGCATCCTGATACCGGCGAGGTTGAGCTGGCCGGCTACCACATTGTCGGTGATCGCACGACGGTGCCGCTGCATCTGGCCCAGCGCGAGTCTGTGTTTGTCGTCCTTCGCCGCATCGCTTCGGCGCCGTCGCGCACGCTACCGCGCACCAGGAGTGTGACACTCGCCACGCTGAAGGGGCCGTGGGAAATCAGCTTCCCGCCGAACCTGGGCGCGCCGGAGAAGATTGAACTTGCGGAATTGGAGTCGTGGACCGCCAACACCGACGAAGGTGTCAAGTACTTTTCCGGGACTGCCACCTACACCAAAACCCTGCAAGCGCCGTCGAGTTGGTTTGGACAGCCGACGACGCTCATACTTGACCTCGGTGAGGTGCGCGATCTCGCTGAGGTCTCGATCAATGGCAGGTCACTCGGGACATTGTGGAAGGAGCCGTATCAACTGGATGTCACAGGCGTGCTGAAGCCCGTGGTGAATCGAGTGGAGATTAAGGTCACCAACCAGTGGACGAACCGCCAGATCGGCGACCGCTCCGTGCCGCCGGACAAGAGAGTGCTGTCTGGTGGCGGCGGTCGCGGCGGCTTCGGTGGGCGTGTGCCTCCGGCTGAATCGGGGCTGCTCGGCCCGGTCACGATAATCTCAAGGACAGACCGCTGAACCTGTGCTGTGTTTCTTTCAAAAGGACAAGTCTCTTGCAGACTGCAAAGCGTTTCTCGATTCTCTCGTTTGCCGCTACGACGTTGTTGCTTGCCGGCGCGGCCCAAGGGCAAATCGCAGATTCTCCCGACGACAGCGTCGCAGGCATCCCCGTCAACTATAATGAGGCGAGGGTTGGTGACTACACGCTTCCGGACCCGCTGAAGCTCGCCAATGGCGAGCCGGTGCGTGACGCGGAGATGTGGTTCAGCCGGCGCCGGCCGGAGATCGTCAAGCTGTTCGAAGAGAACCAATATGGCCGCGCCCCGGAGCGTCCCGCCGACATGACGTTCGAAGTCTTCGACAAGGGGACACCGGCCTTCGACGGCAAGGCCACGCGCAAACAGGTCACGATCTACTTCACCAAGGACAAGAACGACAACTACCTCGACCTGTTGATCTATCTGCCCGCAGATGCGAAGGGCCCTGTGCCGCTGCTGCTCAGCATGGGGTGGTCCGCCAACAATCTGGCGGTGAACGATCCGGGCGTGAAGATGGGACGAGTCTGGGACAGACGGCAGGGGCGCCGCGTGCCCGCGCAAGGTGGCCGTGGCTTTGGCTGGCTGAATGTCATGCCGGTGCTGGAGAAGGGCTTCGGCGTCGCGACCTTCAACTACAACGATGTCGATCCGGACACGTTGAACGCCGTCGCGCATGGCATCCGGGGTCACTATCTCAGGGAAGGCCAAACGGAACCGGCGCCGGATGAGTGGGGCGCGATCGCCGCCTGGGCCTGGGGTATCAGCCGGGTCGTGGATTACTTCGAGACCGACCCACAGATCGACGCACGGCGGGTCGCCATCACGGGTATCTCGCGCTTGGGCAAGACGGTGCTGTGGGCCGGAGCGCGTGACACGCGGATCGCGCTGGTGATCGCCAGTTGTTCGGGCGAAGGCGGGGCGGCCCTGAGTCGGCGCAACTATGGCGAAACCATCGCCCACCTGACGGCGCCGACGCGCTACCCCTATCAGTTCTGCGCCAACTACGGCAAGTGGGGCGACAGAGTCAGCCAATTCCCGGTCGACGCGCACATGCTGCTGGCGCTGATTGCGCCACGGCCCGTGCTGCTGCAGACCGGCAACACGGACAAATGGTCGGACCCGAAGGGCGAATTCCTGGCCGCGGTGGCCGCGGGGCCCGTGTTCGAACTGCTCGGCAAGCAGGGATTGGGTACGGACCAGGTACCGCTGGCCGGAGAGCCGATCCTGCACACGCTCGGCTACTTCATGCACGC
>CAZGRF010000319.1:0-4880 GCA_964527825.1 uncultured Pirellulales bacterium | reverse complement strand
GATTCTACGCCGGTTGCTGCCGCTCTACGTGGGCGCCTTCGTGGTTTCCTTCGCACCCCACGCCTGCTGGGGTTTCCGGATTAGGGGATACGCACCCGCGATAGTCCACATGGCCATCCTCATCCCCGCCGTCATGGGCTGCTACTTCGCCACGGCCGCCAGACGCTGGTGGGGAGTGGTAGTTGGATTCGTCTGCTTCGGCATCTCAGCAGCAGGATTCACCTACAACGCAGGCGAAACGGGCGGCGACCACCTCTCCGTTCACACCGAGGAGCTCGCCTTCGTGGTCATCGCCGCCAGCATCGTCTATCTCATCGCTGCGACAAGAGCCTGTGTTGACAGATCGTGGCTCTGGCGCGATGCGGTGAAGTCGCTCCTTCCCAGCTGGCACGTGTTGGGTTTCCTCGTCTGGGCTGGCGCTGTCTGGGTCATTGGCTGTTTGCTCACGTACTGGCCGGAGTTCAGACATGACCCCTACGAGAAGATATCGTGAACCGTCCTCCACTGTCCCCTCGAAGACCCCCATCGGCGTTGCCCCACAACGACCTACGTAACCTTTGATTCCGGCTCTCGGTCCACCATCCTGCGCCCACGAACACGATCATAGCCTGACACGGCCGCGATGCAAGGGTCGCGTAACTCCTTACGGGGTAAAGTGGACGGTGTTTTCCGGGGAGACAAGGACACCGGCGTTCAACTGAGGGGTCCTGTCATAAGCCGAACACAAGCGTTCCCATCCGCGATCTGTTGCCGGGGCCGAGTTCATACGACTTGCACCACGCCGTCGAATGGTTCGGCAAGAGCGCGGTGGCTCCAGCGATGTTGAGAAGCCACTTGTCGCCCTTTCCAGGCTTGTGGCCCAGCAGTGAAAACGGTACCTTGATTTCAATCTCCCAACTGTTCGCGTCGCTAGAGAAGTTCGTATCCACCTCATCCGCAATACGGTGGTGCCACGGGACGATGACCTCGTCCTCGTCTATCTCGTAGTCGGTGATGAAGGCCATCTTGCCCTCGGGTGTGATTTCCAGGAACTTCAATTCCCTCCCCTGGCCCGTGCAGTCCACCAGCAGCCGTATGAAGAACACCTGGTCGCCTGTGAACTCGAATCTGGCCCAATGCGCCTTTCTGGCTTCCATATCCTGCACGCCGTCTTCGCGAACGTAGACGCTCAGGCTTTCGCCATTGGTGCCTACGGCGCATTTCACGTCCAGGCCCTTGTCGTAGTCAGCCCGCTCGAAGAAACTCAGAAAGTCCTGCCAGCCGAACGAGCCGTAGCCGAAACAGTTGTCATGCACCATCGGCTGCCACTCCGATCTGCTCTCGCCGCAGATGAATCCGGGGGGATTGATGCAGTCGAGTTCGTGTTCCAGCCACTTCGCCCAATGACGGACGTGCTCCTCGTTCGGGGCGCCCTTCACGGCCTGCAATGCTCCCTCTGCGATTCCGTGTGCCTCCTCCAGCAATTCTCTGGCTTTGCTGATGGAGGCTTCACTGTAGGCGCGCCACGGCCTGACGCAACGCCGGATGTCGTTGTATGTCTTCTTGGAGCGGGCGTAGGTCCTGAATGCACCGAATTCCACATCTCCATTCAAATGGGTTTGCAGCCTCTCAAGGGCCTCAATACCTGGCTTGGGGTCAGGACCGTGGCGCATCAGGAGTCCGACATTGCCATTCTTGTCTATCTGGTTCTGATACTCGCGATACTCGTGAAGGGCTTGTTGAACGCCTGCACGCGCACCTTCTATGTCCTCGGCGAAGTACAGCCTGTAGAGCGACAGCGCCGCCTGCATATCGTGGTAACAACAGGTTGCCCTGTACCGGTTGTGGCTGATGGCACTAGCGAAAAGGTCTCCCATCACTGCTGCCACGCTTTGGGCCTTCTCCAGGGCCGTGCTGCCGAGTTCCATGATCTCACGGGACAGAACATCCGGGTTGCGTTCTGTCTTCGGCTTCTCAGGGTCAACGTAGTCGATCAGATTCTCGAAATCGTCCGGGTAAGGCCTGGAGGGCAGACGTTTGTTCAGCCAACACCAGAGGTGACGTTTGTCCTGGAGGTGAAGGTCATTGAAGAGTTCATTCACAGGGAGATGGAAGAAGGGGTGTTGGGCGAGCAGACGATCAGCGTCAACGCTGTAGCCTTCACGCGCAGTAATGGGGAACTGCAGCATGAACTGGATTATGGCCCTGGAACTGTCGCGCAGGACTTCATAGACCGTCCGGGCCTGCCTCGGATCAAGGCCGAAATGGTCCGCGTGCATGGCAATGATGCGTTCCTCATCGAAACTGCCGCCCCGCACGAAATCAACTGCGCTTGAAAGATGGAATTGGACCAGTTTCGCGTGTTCTCTCAAGTCAGGGAATCTGCTGGTTTCGGGTTCCAGCTGTGCTTCCAGCAGATTGATGATCGAGTGGAAGGAGATTCCGTCCGTTCCCTGATCGGCGGCGCTCTGCAAGATCGTGTAGACGAACTCCGGATCAGACCAGATATTGGTGCTGATATTGGTCGCGCAATTATGGCATGGCCCCAGCAGATAACAGAATTCAACATCCAGTCCACGCTTCTCGAATTTCGCCTTCCATTCCGATATCCGCGAGTCAGCAACCGGGTAGACGTAAGAGTCCGTGCTTTCGCTGATCTTATGGCCGACAATGGATTCACCTGAGTACTGTTCAATGATGTCGCACAATCCAGAGGCGCTGGTCATACACCATAACCTGTGGAACAGCACCGGTTTCTTCTCCAGGGCATTCAGTGTCGGCAGGACGACCTCTTTCACGAAATCGGCGCAATTGGGGGCCTGTTCATAGTTCATGTAGAGGCCGTCCAGTTCAGGGACGAGTTCAAACAGCCGCCGATAGATGTACTTCGAGTAGTCCCATATTGCCGGGTGGTAGGAGTTCTTGAGTGCCATGCCCTGGCCGTAATGGGGAACACTGCCGTCCTTTGGCGGCTCCTCGCGGAACGGAAGCCCATGGGCCATTGAGAACCGCGTGGGGTAGTAGGTCAGGTAATGCTGTATGAACGTGCGAATACCGTAACCGTGGCAGATGGCGAACATCCTGCGCATCTTCTCGCGCAGCAGCCTGCGAGTTCCCGCCGAGGCCGTTGTCGCTTCCGGGAATTCGTCGTAGTCCAGAAGACCCTCAAAGGGGTGGTGCGTAAGGTAAAGGACAAGACCGTTGAAGTGCTGCCGGACCAGTCGCTGACAGATGGCATTCCAGTATTCGTCGTCTATGTCGAGAATGGAAAGAGGACGATCCACATCCATCTGGAATTCCAGTTTGTAGATGCGGGTTCCGAAACGCAGTTTGCGGGTGAGTTCGGCTTGCCCGGCGGCCTGCATGTCGACGAGCTCCTGTACTGCGGCGGTGCGGGCAATCTGGGTGGAGGCTTCTATCTCAGCCTTACCGTCTCTCCGGTTGATAGAGAAGCCGTCCCGGCCCAGTTCGGTGGGAGCCTCTGAGAATGTAACCGGCTCGTCGCCGACAACCAGACGTTCCCCGGCTTTGGTTGCTCCACAATTCAGAACAGCATCCATCTCTTGAGGTGTCAGCATCGTAGTCTCCAGCCCCGGTTCACGCTCCACGTGGCCCACTTCCCAAGACTTGGAGTGTGCCCGGCTGTCATGTTACCCCTATTGAGTAGAGGCGCAAGGGGCCGAACCCTTGAAGCTGCAAGAGTTCGGCCCCTGGGGGCGATCCAGGCGCGGGTCCTGGATTCACCTGTTCGGACTTGAGATCCCCTGGGCCTCCGGGCCTGTGCAGGTTGTGGCAAGGCCCAGGGGATTGTGCACTCCGGAGGTGACCCACGCAAGCGTTTCCCCGCCCCTCCCCCTCCGTAGCAGTGCCTGCCACTGCGGCCTTCGACATGCTCAGGCCGTCCCGAGCCTGTCGGGGGACGGAGGACGGGTCGCCCGACCTGCTGCGCGGGGGGGGGGAGGATATGACGCCTTCGGCGCAATCGTCATCGCGGCTTGCGCCGACCGGGCCTCCAGGGAACGGGCAGGCTGTCACTCCGGGCGAGCGCTTCGCGCCCCTCGACCCACCGCGCCGCCGCGCTTCGCCAGGAGACGGCCCATGCGCAGGCGAACAGCGTCCAGTGCGTCCGCGTCGCGCGTGTGGGTGGTCCAGTCCGGCGCGATTCTCGTGGCGACGTGGTCCAGGATGGCCCGGGCCTGCGCGTCACCGGCCTCGGCTCGGACGCATCAGACGCCGGCAGCCGATGTCGTCGCACAGCCACTCTTCGTAGCGGGCCGCGCGCGGTCCGGGGGGTGCGCGTCAACAACCGTTGGAGGAATGCGCACTTCGCACGCGGCCGCGTTTCCGAGATACCGGCGTCGGGCATTTGCGCCGATCCCGTGCGTCGAGTAAAAGGTCGGGCCTTGGGCCCCTGGAGACCATGGCATGTGCGACCGGAAGCTCCTGGATGCGGGCTGGAAGCTGAACTGGGCCGAGTACGGCAAAGCCGCGGACGGCTACGCGCGGGAGGATATCGATGACTCGTCCTGGCTCGATGCGGAGGTGCCGGGGGACGTTCATCTGGACCTCATGCGCGCGGGACTGATCCCCGACCCGTTCGTCGGGACGAACGCCGACGCGTGCCTGTGGATGGAGCAGAAGGAGTGGTGGTACCGCACGCGCTTTGAGGCCCCGCCCTCCTGGCGGGGGCGCGCCGGCGGCTCCGTTCGCCTGCTCTGCCACGGCCTGGACTGCTTCGCTGCCGTTTACCTCAACGGCGAGGAGATTGCGCGGCACGCGAACATGTTCCGGCCGCTGGAGATCGACGTGTCGGACAGGCTGCGGGCGCGGGGCGAGAACGAGCTCGCCGAGCGCCTGGCCACGCCGCTGTACGCGCCGCTCGAAGGCGGGCGCGACAGACA
>CAZGRF010000318.1:3450-4894 GCA_964527825.1 uncultured Pirellulales bacterium | reverse complement strand
AACCTGCTGGTGCTTGGCGATCTGGCCGACCAGCCGCTCGCCTTTGTCGGTAAAGCCCACGACCGAGGGCGTCAGCCGCGACCCGGAGGAGTTCACCAGGACTTTCGGCGAAGAGCCCTCCATCACGGCCACCACCGAGTTCGTCGTGCCTAAATCTATGCCAATTATCTTAGCCATCGCAGACTTCCTTTCTTTGCTCCCGAATCGCTGTTCTGCCTGTTACCGCAAGTGTGATTCGTGCCGCCGACCGCCCGGAGAGGCGCGATCGGCCATCTCCTTGGCCGTGCAAAACCCATGCCAGTGCCGACCAGGCAAAGACCAGAACACATAAACCCAATCTCACAATACATTTATGTTCGCCCAAGCCAATGCGCGACGTTGTGGCTGCCGCTACGCCGCGCGGGCCCTGTCACCGGGCCGTGCCATTTTGGCAGGATGGTGCAGCGCATGCTTGGCGCTGCCGGAATTGGACGCAGAGGTTCTATCCGTGGATTGAAAGACTACCTCACAACATGCCTCGTTCTGAGACTCATCGTCGTTGTCATGGTTGTTTCCTCGCTTGGTACAATGGTCTACCGGAACAATTGCGGTGCGAATTCGTTGAGGTAGTCGCGCCAGTTGATCCAGGTGTGACCGCCGGCGCTTTCCTTGAACACCACGTCGAAGCCATGCTTCTTCAGCGCCGCCACCGTGGCTCGCGAGGTCTCGATGAGGAAATCCTCGCTGCCTGTGCCGAACCATATCAGCTTGATTCCCTTCTTCAGGTCGGCGTTATCCAGCACCTCTTTGTTTTCCTCTTCCCAGTTCGCACCGGCGTTGCCGCCCATGCCGCGACGACCGCCGCCGGTGATGCCGAAGACACCCGAGCTGAAGACACCGATGTAGGCGTATTCGTCGGGGGCGGGGATGGCGATGTTGAGCGTCTGGGCGCCGCCCATCGACAAGCCGGCAATGGCACGGTTCTTCTGGTCGGCATGCACGCGATAGTTCTTCTCGATGTACGGCCGGATCTCGTTGCGGAAATCCAGCATGAATTCATCGACCGTCGGCCTCGATCCGCCGCGCCCGCCGAACGTGGATGCGCTCGTGTGACCGGCCGGCATCACCACCACCATCGGCTTGGCCTTCCCGGCCGCGATCAAGTTGTCCAGAATGAATCCGGCCCGGCCGACCGACGTCCATGAATCGTCGCAATCGGACGCCCCGTGCAACAGGTAGAAGACGGGATACTTGCCCTGACCCAATTCGTAGCCGGGCGGGGTGTAGACGTGCATGCGGCGAAACCGTTTGAGGGACTTCGAGTAGTATGTCACGGACGCCACCGCGCCGTGAGGCACGTCCTTGGTGTCCATGAAGTCGGACCCGGGTACGTACACCAGGCTCCAGGTGTTCGCGTTGGACTCGCTCGTGGACGGATTGCGCGGATCGATCACTGAGACACCAT
>CAZGRF010000318.1:0-3440 GCA_964527825.1 uncultured Pirellulales bacterium | reverse complement strand
ACCCAGCGTCACCTCCCAGACGCCGTTGGGGTCCTTCTTCATCTCGGCGCCGCGACCGAGACCGGGAATGTCACTGCCGGCGAGCTGCACTGCTTCGGCGTTCGGAGCCAGGATGCGAAACGTGACGTGCCGGTCCGCAGCCACCTCGGGCGAGATCACCCGCGGACCCTGCGGGCCGAACTGCGCCTGTGCCCGCGCCGTGAACGTCAACGCCAGTGCTCCCACTAGCACGAAGGTCATGACGGGAATGGTTACTTTGGGTGTGTTCATCGCTTTCTCCTTTCAACAGTCGTTCTGCATCTTCTGTCCGCGGACGCGGCCGATGTCTTGGATCGCGCGCGGCCGCGGCGGTTCACCTGTGCCATCGCCTCAGCAAGACAGTACGTATGCGTAATACTTCCGCACCTCTAATTTACCCATCGCGCAAACACGAATCAACACAAGAGCGTGACCCCGGTCAGGATAAGGACTATCCGGCCCATGCGACCAGGCTCTGGCGACAAGTAGCAGGCAGCAAGTCGGAGGCGGTGGATCAGGAGGGCTGGCTCAGGGCCTTGCGGATGATCTTGGCGCGGAGGACATCGCGGTGGGTGGCGTCCATGAGCTTGCCGCAGTTCATTTGCAGATGGGCCGGCAGGGTGAGCATGAAAAGCCGGTTGATCGTCCGGATCGACAGCCCCTGCGGGGCTTCGACATCGCCGCGGGCGCGGCACAGGGCGCAGAGCCGGTCGATAGCGGGCGTCGAGGCGCCCATGTGCTCGCGCATATTCAAACCCAGCCGCAAGTGACTCAGCAAGATCAGCGCCTCCTGTGAGCTGATCACGTGGGCACTCTGCAGCAGCGCCATCGCGCGGCTGATCTTGTCGTCGAGCGTTTCGACCCGGTGGGCCAGCAACTGCTTGCGGGCGGCCTTCTCATATTCGACGATCTCCGGGATGATCGTGCTCTCGAAATCCGAGACGATTTGCTTTTCGCTGACGCCGAGCGTGACCTGATTGGAGATCTGATACAGGTCGCTGGTGGCCTCGCTACCCTCCCCGAAAAGCCCGCGCACGGCCAGGTTCATGTCTTTGGCGGCCGTGAGGAACTTCTCGATTTGGTCGGTCATTTTCAGCGCCGGCATGTGCAACATGACGGAGACGCGGATCCCGGTGCCGAGATTCGTCGGGCAGGCGGTCAGGTAACCGAAGCGCGGACTAAAAGCATAGTCCACCTGCTCCTCGACGGCGTCGTCGATGCGGTCGATCTGGTCGACACAGGCGGAGAGCTGGCACCCGGGCCGCAGTACCTGGAGGCGCAGATGGTCTTCCTCGTTGATCATGGCAGTGAAGAACTCGTGCCGCGCGATGACCACTCCGCGCGGGCCTTTGGCCACGGCGTGATGGCGGCTGATCAGATGGCGCTCGACCAGGAAGTTCCGGTAGAGCACCGAGGCCTTGTCCACACTGAAATAGAAGACCTCATCGCCCAGATCCAGTGAGGTGAGCACGGCCTTGAGCCGGTCGAGGATCTCAGCCTTCTCCTTGACCGAGCAGCCGTTGAGGAACTTGTGTCCGGCCAGATTGCGGGCGAGGCGAATCCGGGACGAGACCACGATGTCCGCCATCGGCCCGGAACCGCTGAACCAATCGTTGATGTCGCTGCTGATATCCGTAAGTTTCATACCCACCGGCTCACAACCCTCGCATGAGAGGTCAATGGCACACTCGTCAGCCAAGCTGCTTGATCTGGTCGCGCAATTTCGCGGCTCGTTCGTAGTCCTCGTCGCGAACGGCCGCATCCAACTGTTGACGCAGGTTGGACAACTCTACCAGCTTCTTGGTCTCGTGGGGCATCTTCGAGGGGACCTTGCCGCAGTGCGCCGTGGCGCCGTTATGGGCCCGCGCGATCAAGGGCACAAGGGCATGCTCGAAGACCTCATAGTCGTGCGGGCAGCCAAGCGTTCCTTCCTTGCGCAAGCGGTCCAAGGTAAACCCGCAGCTTGGGCAACTTGATGCCCGATCGGATGGCCCGAACAACTCATCATCCGAAGGCTGGACGGCCAGCAGATTCGTAAGCAGTTCGTTGATCGACATCTGGCTCTGCGAGGCGATCCCTTGCTCGGCCGCACAGTGCTCGCAGATGTGCATCTCGCTGCGCACGCCGTCGGTGATCTCCGTCAGGTGAATGGTAGCCGTACGCTTGTTACAAATCTGACATTGCATAGGAACCTGCGAATTCCGTCTCCGTCCTGCCTAGCCCAAGGATGGGCGTCGCGAGGTCTCCGCACCCGAGACGCCCAGGCCAACGCCCTGTTGCACGATGCCACAGCCGAACCGTGTTCATTCTATCGTCAAATCCAGCCCTCGATTACACCAACAAATCGCCGCAGAGGCCCCGTATGTCCTGCTTGTCTCGGCACGTCGCCGCCACCACGTCCGATACACACCGGCGATCAGCACTGATCCGACCGGACGCGCGCACGGCAACGCGGCACGCTTGATACTTCTACGCATACGTTGCGGTTGTACCCCCTGTTCCACAAAACGACGGTCCGCGACTTCCACAATCCACCGGCGCGCCAACGACCATCGAACCGCTTACCTGCGTTGTTCTCGCAGGCGGCCGAACCGCTCTTCCAGGCGCCGATACACGTTCGCCGGAATCAGGTTCGACAGATCGCCCCCGAGAGACGCCACCTCGCGAATCAGCGTCGAACTGGTAAAACCGTACTGTTCGCTCGTCATGATGAACACGGTCTCGATCCCGGCCACGGCACGATTCGTCATAGCCAACTGGAATTCATATTGAACGTCGGTGAGGCTGCGCAGGCCGCGGAGAATCACGGACGCCTTCCTTTGAGCGGCGTGCTCAACCGTCAGGCCCTCGAAGCTTTCCACCGACACGGCGGGCATATCGCCGATCAATTCCGCAATCATCTCGACGCGCTCTTCCGGCGTAAAAAGCTGGTTCTTGATCGGACTTCGCCCTACTGCAATGATGAGCTCGTCAAACAGTCGCATCCCGCGTTTGACCACGTCCAGATGCCCATTGGTGATCGGGTCGAACGAACCGGGGAAGATGGCCCTGACAAACTTGTCGCCCATACGATCCTTCCTTCAGGAATACAGGTGGTCATTATACCCCGTCGTCGCAGTTCAATCAAGTAAACGCTGCGGGCGTTCGACACCGTGCCGCGCCGGCCCGCGCAGCCGGTAACTGCAAACACAATAGCTACTTACGTGTCCTGCAGGCTGGTCGTGCGTCTTGCGGGCTGCGTCGCGCGAGCGCCGATACGCGCGACGAATTTGCATTTTGCATTCTTCGTTTTGATTTGTCCCAATCCGTCGAGTCCTGGTATTCTCCCATCTGGGTCGTGCGCTACGCAGGCCGCAAGCCACACAATGAGTTCAGGGGCTGCCAATGCTGGTCGGTGTGATGACAATCCAGATGTACATGCA
>CAZGRF010000317.1:0-4908 GCA_964527825.1 uncultured Pirellulales bacterium | reverse complement strand
CAAGCAGTTCGTTGAGGAGCTGACGCTGCTCATCCTTGAACAGGTGGGTCAGCGAGTAGTTCTTGCCTCCGAAATCGACATTCATCAGCCGCATGACCTCGTTGCTGTCACCTTTGCGGAAGGCCTTGGCCAGCGCCTGGCGGACGCTCTGGAATTCTCGGTCGTCCATCCGGGCGCGGACGGAGGCGAAGAGATTGTGATCACCGAGGTAGAAGACGACCAAGTCACAGGCATGTCTTTCGAGCGTGATCGTCGAACGAATCGTAGCCCGGCCCGTGGTGAGGACTTGCATGCCCGCTTCTTGGCGGTCATAGTCATCCATGAGCGCCGAGAAACAATAGATATCCGTTGTACCCTCGGCAAATTCTTCAAACACCGAGCTGAGGGCAAAGTGAGCACCGACGCGATTGAGGTCGATGCGCGTAGGCTCGACAAACGCCTGGTACACTTCGGCCCCGTTGGCCAGCAGCCGGATGTTGGTCGGCGCATTGGCGAGCATGCCCCTGTACTCGGGGACAAGGTCCCAGTCCTGCACCTCCTGACAGAGTTGCATGGCGCGGGCCGCGTATTGCATAACCTGCACCGCTTCGATACCGGAGACGTTGTCGAAGAACCAACCGCAACTCGTGTACATGAGCAAGGCGTTGCGCTGCATCTCCAGCAGTTTGAGGAACCTGATCTTGTCATCAAGGGCAAGCACCCGCCCGGTAGATTTCGTGACGAACTCTTCAACGTTCTCGGGGGACCGGTCGTTGACAACGTTAATGTATTCGTTCCTCAGTTGCCACGGATCAGAATGGTATTTCGACATGCCGTCCTGATAGACGGTGCTGAGCTTGTCGCGGAGCCAATCCATGGCCTGCCGCAAAGGCGCCCGCCACTGCTGCTTGCCCGAATTGGCCTGATGGGCCGCACAGCCGCAGTTGCTCTTCCAGCGCTCCACGCCATGCACGCAACTCCACGAGCTGTTCTCCCAAATCTCCACCTCCTGGTCGGGTGGAAACCTCTCGAGGAACTCGCCGTAGATTGTGATCTTGGCCAGGTTGTTGGTCTCGATAAGGTGCAGGCAGTAGGCCAGCGCCATGTCCCCGTGACGATGATGATGTCCGAAGGACTCACCGTCACTGGCTACGTGAACCAGACGGGCGCTCTCGCCGTCGCGCGGGAATGCGTCCATGAGCCTGCCAGCGAAGTTCTCCCCGCTGTGCAGGAGGCCACCGTAGGCAATATCCTGGGAGACGGGTCCGCTGTAAAAGAACAACACGATCTGTTTGCCCGAAGGGAGATGGCACACATACGGCATGCTGGTGTCGAGGTTCCCTTCGGTAACGTCTCTCCACTTTCGCCCGCCGGTCTTCCGGACCCTCTTGGCCTGTCGCGGCGCCAGGATCGTAAAGCGAATGCCGTTTTCAGCCAGGACCTCAAGAGACGCGAGATCCACGGCCGTTTCGGGCAGCCACATACCCTCGGGTGCCCGCTGGAATCGCTGCTTGAAATCCGCAATGCCCCAGATGACCTGCGTACGCTTGTCGCGGGTATTCGACAAAGGCAGAATCATGTGATTGTATGCTTGGGCCAGCGCACAGCCGTGCCCAGAGAATCGTTCGCGGCTCTTCTTGTCGGCCTCCAGGATTTTTGCGTACACGTCCGGAGCATGTGATTCCAGCCATGAAAGCAAGGTCGGACCGAAGTTAAAGCTGATGCTCTCATAGCTATTCACGATGTCCACGATCTTTCGGTCCGGGCCCAAGATGCGCGAGGCGGCGTTCTGCCGGTAGCACTCCTCGGTGATCCGCGCATTCCAGTCGTGATAAGGATACGCCGTGTCCTGGAGTTCGACCTCCTCCAACCAGGCGTTCTCACGCGGCGGCTGGTAGAAATGGCCATGTATGCAAACATACCTATCCATCAAGAACCTCTCTATGCGCCGGGGCCCAGCGTTCCCTACGGTGGACAACAGGCCTTAGCCCCTGTCGATGCACCGCATCGATGACAAACCTGCATGAGCTGAAGCCCATCCCACGAACGCCGGCCGCGTCGTGCGACCGTGTACAAGCATGCCTGACCTGTGACCAGGCCTGCGCACGCGCAGGCGTGCCGTCCGGCCGCGGCTATGGCACGGAAGCGAAGATAATAGAGGAACCCGCCACAGCAGGCAACGAGACTCTGCGATTTCTCGCTCGCGCGTCCTCTCTTCACACGCCATGTCTATCTGTGCACTATGACATTGTCGTTAGCTATCATTACTGGTATTATCGTCATTTGATGTTTCTCAGCTACAGCGCTTCGGACGCTCTGGTTCGACATTACACGGAGTTGAAGGCCGCCATGAGCCCAGACAGGCCAAATCCCCAGAGACAACGGCTACATCTCGCAATAGCGGCACTGCTTTTCCTATTGGCCCAGCCTTCCCATCTTGCCACCTGTGCAATGGGGTCGGGCCGGGCGCCTGCGGGTCTGACGTGCGAGCTCCTGCTCCGGCCGGAGTTGACACAGATCGAGGACGCAAGGCCCGAATTCGGATGGACCGGCGACGACGCCGCGGAGACGGGTGTACAGGCCGCCTACCAGATTCTCGTTGCCTCCGACAAGGAGACACTCGAACAAGGGTCGGCTGACATGTGGGACAGCGGCAAGGTCAAATCGGCACAGTCGATCAACATCGAGTACGCTGGCAACCTGCTCACGCCGGAGACAGCCTACTATTGGCAGGTGCGAACCTGGAGCAGGGATGGTGAGGCAAGCCCCTACTCAGAGATTCAGGCGTTCCGCACGGGAAAGCTCAGCGATCGGTACGTCACGACGCGCTACCCACTCGTGACGACGAAAGTGGCGCCCGTCCGCATCGTGCAGAAAGGGCAGGACCACTATTTCGTCGACTTCGGCAAGGCTGCCTTCGGCACGGTCGAACTGACCCTGACCAGTCCCGTGTCCAAGAAGGCGATCGAGGTCCACCTGGGCGAGGTCGCCGACGACAGCAACAGCGTCAATCGCAATCCCGGCGGATCGAGACGCTACCGCATGATGAGACTGACACTCGACGCGGGCGCGCACACGTACAAGGTCGCCATAACGCCCGACAGCCGCAATACCGGCTCGCAGGCCATCAATATGCCCGACTACATAGGCGAGGTGATGCCGTTCCGATACTGCGAGCTGGTTAACCTGCCCTCACCCATCGACGCATCGGACATCCGCCAGATTGCCGTACATTATCCATTCGATGACGACGCTTCATGCTTCGTCTCGTCGGATACTGTCCTCAACGACGTGTGGGAATTCTGCAAGTACAGTATCAAGGCCACGAGCTTCTGCGGCGTCTACGTTGACGGCGACCGCGAGAGAATCCCTTACGAAGCGGACGCTTACATCAACCAGTTGTGCCATTACGCCGTCGACCGTGAGTTTTCGATGGCCCGTTACACGCATGAGTATCTCATCACGCATCCAACCTGGCCCACCGAATGGATCCTGCACTCCGTGCTCATGGCCTGGGCCGACTACCTGCACACGG
The DNA here is from genome assembly GCA_964527825.1 of uncultured Pirellulales bacterium. Lineage (GTDB taxonomy): Bacteria > Planctomycetota > Phycisphaerae > Sedimentisphaerales > Anaerobacaceae > JAFGLV01. The sequence goes on along the minus strand of CAZGRF010000317.1, from coordinate 1,394 downwards.
GAAATACCGAGTCCATCGAACACTTCTACGACGATCTGGAGGCGAAGACGCTGATCGCCCTGGCCCGCGAGGACGGTCTGATCAGCACACAGACAGGTCTCGTCACGCCTGAAGTTCTTCGATCCATCCAGTTCAACGGCCAACTCAGAGATATCGTCGATTGGCCCCACGGAAACATCCTCGGCCTCCAGGGCGGCTACGGAGAAACCGACGACTTCGAGTTCAAGCCGGTCAATACCGTCGTCAACGCATTTCACTATCGGGCGCTTATCGTGATGAGCCACATGGCTGAGGCCATCGGCGAGGAGGCGGACGCCACACACTTCGTCGAGGCGGCCGTGAAAGTCAAGCAGTCCTTCAACGACAAGCTGCTCGACAAGAACAGAGGCGTCTACGTTGACGGTGAAGGAAGCACCCACAGCGCGCTGCACGCCAATATGTTTCCCCTGGCATTCGGCCTCGTACCGCCGGAGTACATTCCGTCCGTGGCCGAGTTCATCAAGAGTCGGGGCATGGTGTGCAGCGTGTACGGCGCCCAGTACTTGCTCGAAGCGCTCTACGAAGCGGGCGAGGACGACTACGCGTTGAACCTGATGATCGACCGCGACACGGATCGAAGCTGGCCACACATGATCTACGACGTCGGCACGACCATCACGATGGAGGCCTGGGACGCCAAGTACAAACCGAACCTGGACTGGAACCACGCGTGGGGAGCCGCACCGGCCAATATCATCCCGAGCTACCTCATGGGCATCCGCCCGGTCGAGCCGGGCTTTGCCAAGGTTCGGATCAAGCCGCAGGTCGGCTCCCTCGAAAGCGGCAGCATGGACCTGCCGACGATTCGCGGCACGATCCACGTCGATTTCAACTCCGTGAAAGATCGATCCTTCGTGCTAAACGTCCGCGCACCGGCAAACATCGAAGCGATTGTCTATCTCCCGCGCCTGGGCCGTGACGATCCCGACGTGCTAATGGATGGACAGACCGTACAGGGAACGCTCACGGGCAGGTTCGTCGTGGTTGACGGCGTCGCTCCCGGCGCCCACCGCTTCGAACGCACCGGCAGCGCCGGCGAAGGTTAGCCGGACCGGCTTGCCGCTTATTGGGCCGGCCCTCCGAAGCGATCGACAATCGAGGCGTGGGGCATCCCCAAGCCGCGGTCCCGATGTGCATCGCGACCGGATTTTCCGTTGACAGGCAAACCGCCGAGGGCTAACATTCACTTGTCAGATGCGGCTGTAACTCAATGGTAGAGTGCTACCTTCCCAAGGTAGACGTTGTGGGTTCGAATCCCATCAGCCGCTTTTGCCTTTTCCCCTGTGTGGCGTGGACGAGTGCGACTCGTCCGCGTCAAAGACGCCTCCAGCAGGCTTGCGTCTTACGTGTGAACA
>CAZGRF010000316.1:0-4913 GCA_964527825.1 uncultured Pirellulales bacterium | reverse complement strand
GTCGTCCTGCGCCGGCACACGACCGCAGCATTGAACGCTATCGCGTCGATGGCCAAGCCGCTGCGCAAGCAGAAGGTCTCCCCGCCGTTGCTGATGACCGCCGCGTACATCGACCGCTCGCGGGACGTGTTCGGCGTCGAGTTTCTGGACTTTCAACTGACGCACCGAACCGTGCTGGGCGACGACCCCTTCGCCGCGCTCTCCTTCAGCAAGACCGATGTGCGGCTGCAATGCGAGCGGGAGCTGAAGGCGACGCTCATCCGTCTGCGGCAGGGCTACATCGCCGCGGCGGGCCACAACAAGCTCATCCGCGACGTTCTCATCGCGGCCGCCAAGGGGCTCGCGCCGCTGCTGCGGGCGATGCTCTGGCTCAAGGACCTCGACCGGCCCGGCACGATGAACGCCACCTTCCGCCAGACGGGGAGGGAGTTCTCCGTGGCGCTGGACGCAGTCATCGCTGCCGAACGCTGGCGCTACGAGAAGCCGCGACTGACCGACCCGGAGATCGAGAGCGCCTTCGAGTCGATCTACGCGGCGGTAGACAAGCTAGCCGAGATTGTAGATACGTTGGAGGTCGCGTGATGCACAAATGCCTCCTTCGATGTTGGCTCGCACTGACGCTGCTCGCGACCTTCTCTGTGCCGGCGTGGAGCCAAGTCCCCCTGCCTGACAAGCCGCGCAATCCGGTCGAAGATCTCGCCAACGTCATCGACGCCGGCCACGAACGAGCTCTCAACAATCTCATTCAAGAGCTCAACCAGAAGCTCGGCATCGAGTACGTCATCCTGACGGTTCCCTCCACCGGCGGAATCCCCATTGAGCAGTACAGTATCGAGGTGGCACACGACAAGTGGAAACTCGGCATGAGGCGCGGGACCTACGGATTCCTCTTCACCCTGGCCGTCGCGGATCGCCGGTATCGTTTCGAGGTGGGCCGTGACCTCGAAGGGTTCATCACAGACCAGTACTGCGGCCAGATAGGACGAGAGGTCCTTGTACCCTATCTAAAGCAGAATCAATACAGCCTGGGGGTCTACGAGGCGAACCTGAGAGTGATACAGAGGATCGCCGGGCAGGCTGGTGTGACACTGACGGGCCTGCCGGCTCTACCGCCTCCGCAACAACCGACCGGCGAAGGCGGCCGGATGCCCTGTTGCGGTTCGCCGCTGTTGCTGCTCTTCATCATTCTCATTTTGGGCGGCATGGGCGGACGCATGGGTTGGGGATGGCTCTTCCTGCCGTTCATGTTCGGCGGATTTGGCGGCCACGGCGGCTACGGACGCAGCGGCTCGTATGGCGGCGGCAGTTTCGGGGGCAGCTTTGGTGGCTTTGGCGGCAGCTTCGGTGGCTTCGGCGGTGGTGGCGGCGGCGGCTTCGGTGGTGGCGGCGCCAGTGGCGGCTGGTAGTGGAGCAAAGGCAGACATTAAGAGGACTAAGATATGAATGGGATGAGAACTCGGGGAAGTGCGGGCTCGCTCGTGGCGGTGTTTGTCGTCGGAATCCTGGCGCTGGTGTTGCTGGTGGGTGCCGCCGTGTTCCTATGGTACAAGGCCGGCTACGACAAGGCCGTCCGGCTGGACGAGGAGGTCACGCAAGCCTGGGCGAACGTCGATGCTCAACTCCAGCGCCGCTTCGACCTGGTGCCCCAGCTTGTCGAGACGGTCAAAGGCATCGTGCAGCAGGAGCAGACCGTGTTCGGCCAGATCGCCGAGGCCCGCACCAAGTACATGAACGCTCAGGACCCGGAAGGCAAAATGCAGGCCTCGAACATGCTCAGCGGCCTGCTGCCCAATCTTCTGGCGCTGCGTGAAGCCTATCCCGAGCTGCGGTCGAATCAGAACTTCCTGGTCTTGCAGGACCAGCTCGAAGGCACGGAGAACCGCATCTCCGTCGCGCGCACGCGCTACAACGAAGCGGTCAAAACCCTCAACGCGTACGCCCGGTCGCTGTTCGGCTCGTTCTTCTGCAAGAAGGCCGGCGTCGAGACCCGCGCGCCTTTCGAGGCGAGCGAGCAAGCCAAGACCCAAGTGCCCAAAGTAGACTTCTCGCAGCCGGCGGCGCCGCCGCAAACCGTGCCCGAGCCTGCCCCCGCTGCTGAGTGAGCCGCCAAACACAGCAAGCAGGGCCATGTCCAGGCGACGCATGGCATTCCTCGCCGGCGCGCTACGATGTCGCCATGAGACAAGAGAGGGAAAGAGCAATCGCGGAGAAAGCCGCAGGAGGGTAGGCGCTCATGTTTTCAATATGGCCCGCGCGAGGTTGGCGCATCCTTATCCTGATTCTGACGGCATTGGCGCTGAGGCCGGTGCCGGCGGAGCAGCAAGGCGCGCCCGCCCGGGACGGCAAGCCGACGGTCGGCGTCTATTATTATCCCTGGTACCGCGCGCCGGGCCAAGGGCAGTCGAACCAATGGCGCAATGTCATGCGTCAGCGGCTGGTGCCACCTCAGCAGCCAAAGGCGGGCCTGTACGCATCAAGCGACCCGAACGTCGTGGCCGAGCACATCGCGCAGAGCGTGCGCGGCGGGATCTCGTTCTGGGCCGTGAGCTGGTGGCGGTCGGGCGACCGAACCGACCTGACGCTCCGCGACGTCATCCTCAAACATCCGGACGCCGGCAAACTGAAGTACGCGATCCTGTACGAATCGACCGGCCGGCTCGGCAGGTTCGCCCGGCCGGACTACAGCCGGTGGATCGGCGACCTGACCTATCTCCAGCAAACCTACTTCGACCACCCCTACTACCTGCGTATCGACGGCAAGCCCGTGATCTTCGTGTACCTGACGCGCGAGTACTTCCGCAACAAGGGCCACGAAGCCCTGCAGGAGATGCGGGCCAAGCTCCCGAACCTGTATCTCGTCGGAGACGATGTGTTCGGGTCCGGCTACCGGGCCGAATGGGCGAAGAACTTCGACGCCATCACGGCCTACGACGTCTACGGCCAATCCTTCGGCCGCCTCGGCGGAACGCGCGCCGCCCTCCAACTGCTCGCCAAGAACTACGCCAGCGCGAAGGCCGCCGCCAACAGCGTGGGCGTGGCGTTCATGCCGACCATCGCGCCGGGCTACAACGATACGGCCGTGCGCCGCGGCCATCCCGGCCGGGCCCGCTACTTCACCGACGTGGCGGATTCGCAAGAAGGCGACATCTTCCGTGCGATGATCAAGGACGTTGCCCTGCCCAACCTCGACCCGAAGTGCGGCCGGATCATGATGGTGACCAGCTTCAACGAATGGTTCGAGGACAGCCAGATCGAGGCCACCGCCGGCACGCAGCCGACGACCAGCGCCGACGACTCCGACAGCGGCGCCGCCCACACCGGCGGCCAGCGCTACGTCGACTACGGCACCCTCTACCTCGACATCCTCCGCGGAGGAACGAGCAATTGACCTTTGAACAGCGCACCCGCCCTTGTCATTCCCGCGCAGGCAGGAATCCAGGCCGTCTCGCGTGTTCCCTGGACCCCTGCCTGCGCCGGGGTGACAAGAAAGCGGACAGAGCCTGGAGGGTGGGGTTACCCCACCGATTCCGTGTCGCCGGCATTGGCGCAAGCGTCTTCCGGGAAATTCAAGTAGGCGAACTCGCCGAACAGCTCGATCGCCTTGCGGTCGTAGGCTTTGGCCGCCTCGATCTCATCGTCGAACGAGCCGATGTAGGTCTTCTTGCCCCAGTAGGTGATCTCCGCATGCCACTTCTCAGTGCTCTTGTAGTACGACACGCCCTTGAACTTCGATGTCCGCAAGAGCGGCCGGCGGTTCTGCATGTTCTGCTGCTGCGTGCATAGGCGCAGGTTGCAGCGGCGGTTGTTCAGGCCGTTGCCGTCGACGTGGTCCACGCACTTGTCTTGGGGCGCGTCCATGATCTCGCGGTGCATCATAATGGCGCCCCTGCCGGCGTAGCGGCGCGCGTACCAGTGGCCCCGAATGCAGATCGCATGCCACCTGTACCGGCTCAGCCGCTCGTAGTCCTTCTCGTCCACGATGGCGAACTTGCCCTTGGTCAGGGGGATGTGCTTGATGCCCTTCTGCGTCGGCACCGGCGGCTCGGCGCGCTCGGCCGGACGCCAGCGCGGGTAGAAGTTCCGGCAGACCTCCGCCGGGTGGACCTCCCGCGCCTGGCCCGGGCAGTCGGCGTGGTTGACGCAGATCGGAAAGATCAGTTGCCAGCGCATCATCTCCCGAAAGCTCTCCAGCACGGGCCACACGAGGTACGCACAGTGGAAACAGTTTCGCTTCGCCATCTCCGCTTCCTTTCATCATCAGTTGTTCAACTAATCAATCATCAATAATCCTTCATCAATGTGAAGGCCTCCCATAGAAGGAGGGTGTTGCGTGTTTTGAACGAAAAACGGGGCGCACGAAATCGAGTCTCTTCGCGTAACTCCTTGTGCCAGAAGGAATAAAAAAATCTCGCGTGACAGCCATTGTTGATTCTGAAGTGTTGCCTCAATTGAACGAAATCTGGGCCCGCCCGTTAGCTGGAGGCGGCGGTTGACAAGGCGACAGAGTGGCTGCATACTGTGGCTGGTGATAGCGTGAAGTTCACACAGTATTTTCTTCATATGCAGAACCGGGACGATCGCAAAGGCATCCGCCTGGAATGGATTGAGCGTGCCGTGAACCACCCAGTCAGGGAACACGTCCAGACTGACGGCCGGATCAGGCGATGGGTCAGGATTTCCGAGGCAGGTGGAAGGTACCTTCGCGTAGTCCTGCTTGAGGATGGCCAGACGGTCCACAACGCATTCTTTGACCGCTCGTTCCGTGAGGTGACCGATGAACGTTAGATATTTCCCGGATACCGATACCTTGCTCGTCAATTTCAGCGACCGCACCATCGCGCGGACGCAGGACCTGGGCGAGAACGTGCTCATCGAGTTGGACGATCAGGGCAATCTCGTGAGCATGACCATCG
>CAZGRF010000315.1:3273-4922 GCA_964527825.1 uncultured Pirellulales bacterium | reverse complement strand
CAAGGCGATCCGGCTGCGAGGCGTTCCTGATGCCGACGGGACGCCCATTCTGACCAGCCCGGTCGGCCCGTGTGTGGTATTCGACCGAAGCGAGATGCCCGACAGTATCATGTCCAACTTTCTGGTGGAAGGCGGTCAAGACGGCATCTCTATCGGCGACTCGGCCTGCCCGACGCTTAGAAACTTGACCGTGGTGGGCAATCACTATGGAATACGAGCCGCGGGCAACGCCTGCCCCGATATTGACAGTTGCATCTTCTGGGGCAACTCCGCGTCGGATTTGTCGGGATGTCAGGCCTCGTACAGTTGGGTGGAGCAGGACGGCGGAATCGACCTGCGCACTGGCTTGGTGAATTACTGGCCCATGGACCCTGGTCCTTCCGGCCCATGGGTCGACGTGGTCGGTGGATGTGGCGGATCGGGTGTGCGGACAACGCAAGTAGGCGGGGTGGTCAACCGTGCTGTGGTTGTCAACGACAACGGTCGGATTCGCATGGGACACAGTCCGGCACTGGAGGGCATGCAGAGCATCAGCATTGGCTTGTGGGCACGAGTAGGGCGCCCCCCGTACCCGCTTGTGGCTGTGGAACACGCTGTCGGTCTGTCGTTGGTCAGAGATCTCCACATCGGGATCGACAGCCAGTGGAACCTCCGGGTGCTGAGAAGCGACCGCTGGGAACACACTTTCGGTCCGATCGTCCCCAACCGGTGGACGCATATCGTGATTACGGAAGACAAGCCGAACTGCATACTCACGGTGTACGTCGATGGGATGAGTCTCGGCTCATGCCAGTATGGCACCACCGCCAAGAGCCACAGCGCGGGCGCCTATCTGATGCTAGGTTCTAACGCCGCATTCGACGAAGTGGTGCTCTATAACCGCCTGTCGTCGGCCCGGGAGATCCAGCGACTGCATTTGCTGGGGCGAAGCCGCCTGCCCGTGACCGCTCCGGCGTTGAGCGACCCGGGGTTTGCGGATCCGGACGGGGGTGACTATCACCTTCGCTCGGAACAGGGTCGCTATCTGGAACCAGAAGGCGTTTGGGTGACCGACGACGACACAAGTCCTTGCGTGAACAGCGGCAATCCGCTCCTGGATGCCTCTGCCGAACCGGCCCCGAACGGCGGCCGGCTCAACATGGGTGTCTATGGCGGGTCTGCCTACGCCGGCAAGGGGCAATGAACGGAGGGGCCGGGATGAGCCGATACGAACGAGACAACGGTACGAAGCAGAAGGCTATGTGGCGGCTTGCCTTCTTGTGTGTCGCGTTGACCAGCATGACGGGAATGGCCCAGACGCGCGTGCAGTTTACGGATTGGAGGTTGAAGTCCGCCGTGGAAGCGGCACTGGGCGTGACCGACCCGACAACGGACGACATGCAGCGTTTGAAGACTCTGAACGCCGAGGACCAAGGGATTACCAGCATGAAAGGGCTGGAGTACGCGGCGAACCTGGTCACGTTGAAGCTGGCTTTCAACCAAATCCGTGATCTGACGCCTCTGACGGCACTGGCGAAGCTCGAGACGCTGGACCTGAAAGCCAATAAGATCAGTCAAATCCCTTCACTGTCCGGCATGAAGGGCCTGTTCACGTTGAACCTGAAGTACAACTCGATCACGCAATGTGGCGGGCTCTCGGGATTGCCGCG
>CAZGRF010000315.1:3047-3263 GCA_964527825.1 uncultured Pirellulales bacterium | reverse complement strand
TCTTGCCTATAACGAGATCACCAGCCTGGCCGATCTCTCCAACTTGCCTATCCTGGATTCGCTCTTTGTGCACGGCAATCCTCTGACGAGCATTCCTGCTTTCCCCGGAATGAAGGCGCTCAAGTATGTGCATTTCTCCGACTGCAAGGTCCGGGACTTGACTCCCCTGAGCAACGTAAGCACGCTGGTGGAGATAGGCATGTCCGGCAACCAGAT
>CAZGRF010000315.1:0-3037 GCA_964527825.1 uncultured Pirellulales bacterium | reverse complement strand
CTGTCTGGCCTGTCCAATCTCAACCGTCTATGGGCGGGTGGCAATCCGATCCATGACATTTCGCCGATCGCAGACCTGCCTCGCCTCCAGGGTCTCTACCTCGAGAATGTCCAGTTGACTGACTACGCTCCTTTAGGCAGTATGACCGGGCTGACGGATCTCTCGCTGCGAGGCAACAAGCTCACGGACATCTCCTTCCTTCAGTCACTGACGGCGATGGAGTACCTCACCCTGTCGGACAACTCCATATCAGACATCTCGGCGCTCGCCTCTCTGAGCGAATTGATCCGCCTGGAACTGGCATCCAACCAAATCCGTGACGTCTCAGCGCTCGGCAATCTCAGGCAACTGCGGTACCTCGTCCTGACGTCCAATCCCCTCAGTACCGAGGCGTATGCGACACAGCTTTGCACCATCAAGCTCAACAACCCGGGCATCCTGCTGTACTATGATTCTCGTCTTGTGGCGCCGACAGAGGTATCCGCCTCGGATGGGTCGTGTCTCGACGCCGTGGAAGTCACCTGGGATGCCCTCCTGCCGGACAACCCCTGTGGCGACACGCCGTATTACCGGATCTTCCGGTCGAACACACCCAGCGGATTCAAGAGTGCGCTCGGCGCGTGGCAGGTCGCGACGGCGTTCAGGGATACCACGGCCGTGCCGGGAACAACCTACTACTATTGGGTGGCGGCCGCTGCGAACGCGTCCGGAAAGGACCAGACGGGCTATAGCGACTGCGACGCCGGGTTCCGGGGGCTGGCGGTTGTGCATGTGGACGACGATTTCCCCGGCGACCCGGGCCCGTTCAACCCGGCCATCAGTGACCCCTGCGAAAACGGCTCCCCTGAACACCCCTTTGACACGATCCAGGAGTCGATCGCCTACATGGCGAACGGTGCTACCGCCGTCGTTCACCCGGGGATATACCGCGAGGCACTCCGCGTCGACAATCGATCAATCAGGCTGCTCGGCTTGAGCGACCCCGACTCCTATCCGGGCCGTGCCGTCGTCGCCGGCAACGATTCTGAGCCCACAACCAGCTTCTACGATTGCCAGGAACCGGGTGTGCTGATGAACGGGCTGGTCCTGACAGGCGGGCGAGGCCCCGATGGGTCGGCGGTTGTCTCGCACGATAGCTTTCTGACCATCAGCAACTGCGTCATTGCCGCCAATGTCGCGACAGCCGTGAACGGATGCGCGGTGTACTGCCTGCGCGGACGCCCTGTCCTCTTGAATTGCACGCTCTACGGTAACGACAGCCCGGATGTCGCTTGTCTCGATTCCGACGCGATAATCCGCAACTGCATCCTCTGGTCCAACGGGGCATCGGAGATCCAGGTGCTTTCAGGCCCGGATCCTGCGGTCACCCATAGCTGCATCCGTGGCGGCTGGCCGGGGCAGGGCAACGTGGACTTCGATCCCATGTTCCTCGATCCGGCAGGCCCGGATGGGGTGCTTGGAACAGCGGACGATAACCTGCGGCTTCAGTTGGAGTCGCCGTGTGTAGACGCGGGTGACTACCCTGTTCCTGAGGGCTCCTGGGATGATCTGGATGGGAATTCCCGTCTTCGTGACGGCGTGGTCGACATCGGAGCTTATGAATACGTAGGAAGGGTCTGGTATGTCGATGCCGCTGCGGGCTCGGACACGGCCGACGGCTTCGACCGGCACAGTGCGCTGCGCACCATTCAGAAAGCCATCGACCTGTCAACTCACAAGGATGTGATCCTGGTCTACCCCGGCACTTACACCGGCCAGTGCAATTTCCGGGGCAAGGCAGTGGTCGTGCAGGGAGTCGCCGAGAGCGGCGGCATACCCATCCTGGAGAATGCATTCCAGCCATGCGTCCGTTTCGAGAATGACGAGGGACGCAACAGCGTGTTGAGCAACTGTGTCATTCGAGAAAGCCCCACGGCAATCCTCGTGCAGGGCAGTTCTCCGACGCTGCGGAATCTGACGATCACGCAGAACGCGGATGGAATTCGAGCCGAGGGGGCCAGTGATCCCTGTGTCGCCAGTTGCATCTTCTGGGGCAATAGCCTCGACGACATCCAAGGCTGCGTGGGACAACACTGCTGGAGCGAGGACGCCTTTGTGGCCCGGCCGTTTTACGGGCGGACAGCTTGTTGGTCGCTGGATGACGGTGAAGGACAGACTGCCTGGGATACGGTCTCGGGGCAGGCTGCGGCCCTCGTCGGATGCACGTGGGTCGCCGGAGAGGTAGGTCAAGCCCTCCGCCTGGACGGTCTGGACGATCATGTCTCCCTTCCCGGCAACAACCCGGCCTGGCTGCCGCACAGAGATTTCACGATCGCTCTATGGGTCTATGCTGAACGGTTCCCGGGGCAAGTCCAAGAGGTCATTCTCGACCTCGACTACGCCGCCTCGGGCACGACGACTCTCCAGGGCATGGCCCTGATCCGAGACGAGGAGACCGGCGGACTCACGTTCAGGATGGCCCAATCCGCCGGCTACGATGGAACCCTGAGCGCCAAAGACGCGGTCATCCCCCGCAAGGCGTGGTCGCACATCGCCATCACCCGCGCGAAGTCACGCGTTGTGCTCTATCTCAATGGACAAACCGCCGCCACGTACGATGGCACGTCCGCGGCGATGCCTTACACCAGTGCCGCAAATGACGATCAGGTGTGCCTCGGGAAGCTCAGTGGGGCATCGGGCTTGTCTGCATTCCATTACAGAGGCCGCATTGACGAGGTCATGTTCTTCAATCGTGCATTGGGATCCGATGAGGTGACTCAGTTCTTCGTAACGGGCCTCGTCCCCGCTGGCGCCCCCGCCGATCCGCTCCTGGCCGATCCGCTACGAGGAGACTATCATCTGCGAGCGGAAGCCGGAAGGTACGCCATGGATGCGCAGACGTGGCTGCAGGATGACAGCACCAGTCCATGTTTAGATGCCGGTGATCCTGGCGCCGACTACAGGGAAGAACCTTCGCCCAACGGCCGGAGAGTCAACGTGGGTGCCTACGGCGGAACGCCCTTCGCCAGTCAGAGCCCTCAATGGTAGGCTGTGAGAG
>CAZGRF010000314.1:0-4940 GCA_964527825.1 uncultured Pirellulales bacterium | reverse complement strand
AGGCCCGCATAACTATCGAGCGCGCGTTGGGGGACAGCGCGCTGCGGGCCCGGCTGGGGGAAGACCTGGCCGAGCGTTGCGAAGAGTACCTGAAGGCCCGATCCATGATGCTCTGGCTCTCTCTGAGCAACCTCCAACTCTACTCCCGCTCTGAGGCCCGCAGGCCGGAGGATTGGATGGCCATGGCGTGTGTGGGCGCCTGGTCGAGCGTGAGCGGGCACAATTGGTTCCTCAGTTCCGGCTGGCAGGAAAGAAGCGCGGAGCTGTTCGCCCTGGCCGGTGAGGTCGCCAGGAAGGTCGGCGGGCATTAGGCCCTTGTCCCCTTACACTGTCAAATGCTGTTGACGGGGTTCTGGTCGTCCGGGCCTTCTGTTCGTGCTCAGAAGCGGCATTCCGTGGGAGATGCTCCCCCAGGACCGGTGGGACGGTGGGATCATCATGGGGGCCCGGTTTTGGGTCAGCCAGGACGGAAGGAACTGGACCGTTGCAGCCGACGATGTGGGTTTCGACAATATCGTCAACAGCCGGCAGCAGCAGGTCGTGAAGCTGAGGACCACCATGACGGCTCGCTGCTTCCGGATAGTAGCTTTGCGGACGGTTCACGACAACAATGTTGCGTCGGCGGCCGACATCTCGGTGCTTGTGGAATAGGCAGGCGATTCCCCCGACCAACAACGTACTTCATGGGCAAAGGACGTGTCCGATGAACAGACTGAGCGCCGGCGTTCTTCTGGTATGTGCTGCGAGCATCTTTTCCATACATGGCCCTGCTGCACTGGCGGCTGACGATGCGCCGATCCAGGCGACCGTGACCGTTGATGCGGCCCGGACCCTCCAGGAGATGGATCCGCAGCGGTTGGGCGGAACCAACGTGGCCATGTGGTACTACGCGCGCGAGTACAACGCAGCCGACGTGCGGAAGTGGATGGCCGAGCTGAAGGCCCGCTACATCCGCCTGCCAGGGGGCTCCTGGGCCAACGGCATCTTCTGGAACGGCAACGGCGTCCGTGGCGCCGACGGCAAGGTCGACCCGAGCAAGGTTGGGCCCGACGGCTATCCGGCCGTTGACTACAGTGGCTATGCGCCTTCCTTCAGGGTTAGCGCCGAGACCCTGCACCCCGAGAGTGGGGACTGGCACGGGCATGTCGATGTGAAGACACAGCAGGATTTCGTCAAGGCCATCCCCGGGAGTGAGGCCATGGTCTGCCCCAACGCCGGCACCGGAAGGCCCGTGGACGCCGCTGAGTGGGTGAAGTGGGCCAACAAGACGATGGGCTACAACGTCCGCTACTGGGAGATCGGCAACGAGCTGGGGGGCGCGTGGGAAGCGGGAACGGAACTGCCCTTCAGCCAGGGACAGCTCACGGCCGAGATGTACACCAAGCGGTACAACGACATGGCCAACGCCATGCGCGAGGTGGATCCGACGATCAAGATCGGCGGCGGGGCGTTCGCCGAGGAGATGATCCGCGACTGCGGCGAGAACGTGGACTTCGTTATGATCCACACCTACCCCGGCAGCGTGACGCAAAGCGAAAGCCGGATGTTCGCGGACATCGCAGGGGGGATCGAACGGCAGACGGACGAGGTGAGGAGGTGGATCCACCAGTACCAGCCCGAGCGCGCGGACGAGATCGAGCTTGCCTACACCGAGTGGAACCTGGCCGGCGGCGTGGACAACGCGCGGATGTTCAGCGGCCTCTGGGCCAGCATCTTCCTGGCCGAGCTGGCCAGGCACGGTGTGAGCATCGCCAACCAGTGGGACTGCTTCAATGACCTCTTCTACACCTACGACACCGGTGATCATGCCTGCAAGTCGGAGTACTACGCCCTGTGGCTCTGGAACAACTACATGGGGGACCGGTTGGTCCCCGCCCGTTCCAGCGACCAGACGATCTACACCTATGCTTCCCGCTCCGACGACGCGGTGTTCGTGATGCTCATCAACACGGACCGCGAGCGTGAGGCGAGGGTCAACGTGCAGATTGTCGGCTTTACCCCGGCCGGCGAAGGCGAGGTGGCGCGAGTGACCAGCCGGGAGTATCACTGGAACTTGGAGGAGCGCCGGCCGCAGTGGAGCACAGGGCCGCGGATCGAAGAACTCAAGACGGGTGATGACTTCAGCGTAACGCTTTCCCCCTTCTCGATGACCTACGTGCGTGTCCCGGATCAGGCGAAGCCGGGCCTTTCGCCCATCGCCCAGAAGGCCCTGGCTGAGAAGCGCCCGGCCCCAGGAACTCCAGAATTGCGATTCGTATTGCCCTCGGAGATGTACGTCGGCGACCAGATCCGCGGCGAGCTCATAGCGCTGGAAGCGGGCACCGAGAATCCGTATCGCGCCCCGCTCGCGCCGGCCGCCCTCACCGCCAGTGGCGATGTTACGTTTGATCGCAGCAAGGTCCGCCTGGCAGAAGCGGTGGGGCATTTCGGAATGCAGCCGAACACGCCCGGCGAACTGACGATCACCGCTCAGTCGGGTGATCTGAAGGCAACGCACACGATCACGGTCAAACCTTCGGTGCCCCGGCCGGTCATTCTCTGGGACTTCACCAACCCGCCCGTCACCGACAAGGGGATCTTCTCCTCAGACTTTCCACTTAGCGAAGACCTCACGCAGCGGGCGAATCGCGCAGTGGCACGGATCGATCTGCCTGCCAAAGGCGTGACGCCAGGCGACAAGGCCAAGGAGCTTCTGAAGGTCTGCCGTCTGCCTGAGGACGATAAGCTTGACAAGGCGAACATCCGCGGCGTGGTCTGCGATGTCATGACGTCGCCGGACTTCGCGTGTGATGACCCCAATGCCAGTGTCATGGTGGTGATGCAGAGCACGGCCAACTGGTGGATGCATCTTGGCAACGTTTCGCTGAGAGATGCGAAGGAGTGGAAGACTCACCAGTTCGACGTGACGGCCCAGGACCACATCAAGGCCATGCCTGCGGCGATCAACATCATCTTCATCCTGAACGCCGACGAACCGGTGAAAGGGTCGATCTATTTCGACCGCATCGGCTTCATGGTGCGTTGATCGTCCGGCCGCAGTTGCCGGCGCTATGAGAGAAGGGATTGGCTCGGCATCTCCCGCTCACTGACCGGGAGCAATCACCGCTTCTCCGCCCTCAGGAACTTCCTGAGAAGAACCGGGGATTCTGAAGTCCATGACCTCCGTATGGAAGTTGTTGGTCACGTCGAACACCTGCAGGTCATCGTAATACAACACCACTTCGTCGATGTCCGTCGGATACTTCTTCCAATCCCACTTGTATGGACCCCATTTCACATAGGCACGCGCGGACTCTTTGTGAAGCGTGGCCTGATTATCGGCGTGGATCTGCGCCCCACCCTTTCGAATGATGAAGCGGCTGTGCTCAGCCCCCTCCAGAACGCTTGCTTTCAACTCTACCTCCCAGCTTACCCATTTGCCTACATCGGGCAAGGCACTGCCAAGCATCGTGACGCCCGGCACATCATTGACGGACACGCAGTAATTCGACCCGTCCAGAATCAGGCCCCTCTGCATCCAGAGCTGGTTTACTATCATTCTCTGCTGCCATCCGGGTCTGTCGAACTTGAAGTCGCGCGGAATACACGTCTTGAAGGTGTACCTATACGTGGCCCCCTCGTGGAAGGTATAGTAGTTGTATATCTCGGAGCGAGGGGTGCTATTGACGAATCCTTCGTAATTGTCGCTGTACCGCAATATGAATCGACCGACCGTCGGGCTGCTGTTGACCGCGTCCGGATGGGGATTTTTGACAATATGCGCCCTGTCTTTCAGTGCCTGCACCGACCAGCTGTCACAGTAATCGGAACCCCACCATGCCAGGGGATGATCGCCATACGGGGAAAGGCTTAAGGGGAGATTGGAGCTTGCCGCCAGCGCCGTGGTAGTGATTCTCACTTCTTTAGACGTAGTCGTAGCTCCTTCATTGTCGGTCGCCTTGCCTGTAATCAGTTGTGTTCCCACCGGCGGATTCCTCCAGACGTACTCATACGGAGCGGACGTGACCTCCGCCAGTTTGGTGGATCCCTCATAGAATTCCACTTTCGCGATGGCGCCGTCCGGGTCCGACGCGGATGCCATGATGCTGAGCGGAACCCCCACGATATGCCGCGTCTTGCCACGGGGAGCAAAAAGGGAGACGGTCGGCGGAATGTTCGCGGCCGGTGCCGAGGAGGGCAAGGGAGAGGTCGCCGTCTGAGCGCTCGAGGTGGGCGGCTTGCCCTGCATGAGGCAAAGGGCCACTAACAGGACTAACAGCAACTTCACCCGGCCCGCGAAACAACGGCATGGTCGAAGGATCATCGATATCTCCCTGCGCAGTTGAGTAGCTCCCTGAAGAGCACGTATTGTACATCGTCCAGCCTTTGAGCCAAATTGCCGTCCTTCAGATGAGACGCTTCCGCCCGGTTCATCCACTACTTCACCGCCGCCAGGAATTGCCACGCTGCGCCAACCTTTCGCGGTTCGCGCAAGAATAGCCTATCCAGTTGGCCAGCCTGTGGCAACCATCAGTCGAGAGCGTTCGGTTAACCAGATCGGCCGCGCAGGGCTGAGAGTCCGAGAGTTGGCGCTCGGCGCGGCGAACAGGGACTTGGCCGGTTGACGGCATGTGGCGCCCGAAGAGAGCGGCTCGCCAGAGGGCGCCTGATTTAACCCGTTGCCACGGGGGCGTATAAGCCCGTGCATTGCGGAGCGGCCAGGAAAACCGGCGCTGACCGAGCTTGGCCGGGAGGGGACAGGAGCGCATGCAGTCGTGGGCAGACTTGCAGAGAGAGCTGACGAGGACCGCTAACGGGCTGGTGGACCTCAGTGCTGTGAGCCGGGCGACCTCTTCAGCGCGTCGGACGCCCAGCTCGTGCGCCTGGCAAGTAGCTAAGACGCCGTCGTCGTGACCGCCGACAACTTCGGTGTCCACAGGAGGCCCAACGCCCTCCTCCAA
>CAZGRF010000313.1:0-4952 GCA_964527825.1 uncultured Pirellulales bacterium | reverse complement strand
ACCCATTCCAATGGATGGGTCAGAGAATCACCTTATCATTCATATTACCGTGATCGAATAAGGAGTGCAATAGGTCAGGGTGCATTTTTGGTGAGAATCCGTAGAACTACGGGTGTTAATCCTCTGATTGCATATGGGCGGGACCCTCCACAGCCCGCCAAGGCAAGGCCTTATGCGGATTACGAGAGATTCTCATACGCACGTTAAGACAGGGTATCGCTCGACTTGGGCATCGGGCATACTCTCAAAGTGGGACCAAGTGGGACACGGGGTCACATCTCGAATTAGGAATTATTCGTGCGCGGGCCTGTGTGCGCGGATGCGGCGCCGGGTCCAGAGAGCGTCGCGTGTCCCAAGGGGATCGGGCGCGCGGCCGACGGAGTATTTCTCGAAAGCCGTGCGCTGTCCTCGGAATCGGCCAGCGCGTGAAAGGTGCCGGTGGGATACTCAGTCGGTTGAATAAGTCCTAATCCGAGATGTGACCCCGTGCCCCTCCCTTGGTCAGCGCTACCTGTAAACGTCCTTGCGGTCACCAACCTTGGTTATGATGATGTGCTGCCGAGAATGGTCTGCAAAGTAGATAACCCGATAACGACCGGAACGAACCCTCCGCAAGTCTGGATCGCTGCGAAGCTGCTCACTGCCGACCGGAACCGGGTCTTCCCTGAGCGTTTCTATCTTGCCAAGAACCTGCTTCTGCAGATCCTTGGATAGCTTCCGAATGAACTTCTTAGGCTGTGATTTGAGCTCTACGGTGTACATCACAGCCGAACATCATACACCTAGTTCTTCTCTGAACTCCTCAAGGCTTGTGCCCGGAGGTTCATTGAGCGCTTCAAGAGAATCCTTAACATCCTCCTCATCCTCCGCCTGTTGATTGTCGGTATCATAGACAACGACGCGCCACCCTCCCTGCACAACGAGCTCCGATCTCTTTTCCTTTGGCCCTATCGCAGCATAGAATACCGATGATGGCATCGCACAGGCTTCATTCGGAAATTCTGATTCTGACTGCTCCGTCAGATCAAGGCATTTATATCCTTCGGGTACACAGACCGCCTTTGCCATATCTATGTCTCCTCACCTTTAGACTTCGGCGAATTCGCAGCTAACGGAACAACACGGAACTTCCTGCTGGCAAGAGCCACGCCGTTCTTTCCGCAGCAGACCTCTACGGCGTACTCGCCGGGTTTCTCAAATCCTACGTTCGACCACGCGAAGACCAATTCAACGACCTGGAGCGGATCAGGGAACTTCGTTGGGCCTTTGACACCCGCTATAGGCTTCTCATCGGCCAGACGCACAAGTCTTATCTCGACCTCTTGTGTCCCATGCCCCCCTGTCATGGCGACGTGGATGTTCATTAGTGGGTGCCTACAGGGGAATTTCGGTGCCCAGATGATTCCAAAGAGTCCAATCAGAGACACCTTGTGCGTCAACTCATCGCGAATCACATGGTCGCAAATATTGATCGCCAAGACTATCGGCCCAGGAGGCTCGCGCCCCACATCATCTTGGACTCTTTCCCCTTCAGCCAAATAGACCTCCCACTGTCTCCTATCCCACTAAACCATACATTCTATTATCGGTGATTAAAGCCAAAAATCAAGCAAAATCATGGCCTTGCCCGTATTATTACTTGACACGCACGCATAGTGTTTGCACCAAGTTAGGGCCGGTATTCCACAGTGTACCCACTCACCAGCGGCAGAGCAACACAGCAGATTTCGTGCCAAGCCACAATAGGAAGGCACGCGCGATCGCACGCCTCAGAATCCCTGTTCCCTTCTTGGCCAATGTGGTGCGATAGCCCTCTGCGGGAGCGGCGATACCTGACGGGGAGGAAAGCGGGTCACATCTCGAATTAGGAATTATCCTCAGGATATCGGCTATCGCCAAGAGGCCGTATCTCGTCTTTCGTATCTCGAAATCGAATACGTCCGCGTAGGTTGAGAACCCACCTTACCTCCGCGCAAAAGGTGTTCTTGGGGGAGAACTGGGCGCTCCTTCTCGATACATTTCGCAGAAAAAATTTGACAAAGCCCGCTCTTATGGCGACAATTTAAGGGTGCTCGCGAAGACCGCGGGCGCGAAACCCTGGTTCATCCCAGACGGCTGGGATGGTTACGGAATCGTGGCAGGGTGTGAATCTTCGGGTGTGTCGGTCGTTTTTCAGTGTAAAAGCGGCAGGCCGCCCGGAAAGACCCAGAAAGCCATGATCCGCCGGAATGACCAAAGGGTCCCTGATGGCAGGGGTCCGACGTGTTGATCGGGAAAGGAAACAATGATGCAAGCAAGCACCTCACGCGCGGCCGGTCCGGCCGAAGCCCCCATTTCCAAAACCGGCGCCGAAATCATTGTCGATGCGCTACTTGCGCACGGCGTCGATACCGTTTTCGGCCACATCCCAGTCGCGAAGCACGACCATATCGTCAAAAACATAAGGAATTTGGCGAAGATGCTCCAACAAGGCGGGCAAACAGCGCCAATGGGACCGATGCCGACCCATGGGGCCGGAAGCAATTGACAGAAGGAAAGCCGCCGAGATAGGGTTCTGAGCCTAATCATGAATCAGGAAAGGAGATAGCAATGCCATCGAAGTCTGAACCGTCGGCTGCGCCGGCCGAGAAACCCGTAACCAGAGCAGGTGCCCAGATCATCGTCGATACCCTGGTCGATCTGGGAGTCGAGACCATGTTCGGCTACCTTGGGGGCGTGGTCTTGCCGCTGTTCGACCGGCTCTATGATGCGCCTATACGATTCATCATTCCCCGCCACGAGCAAGGCGGCTGCCACATGGCCGATGCCTACGCCCGTGCCGGTGGCAGGGTCGGCGTGATCTTGGTCACGAGCGGCCCGGGGGCCTGCAACCTGGTCACCGGTCTGGCCACCGCCATGATGGACTCGATCCCGATGGTGGCTCTCACCGGACAGGTTCGCACCGACCTGATCGGCAACGACGCCTTCCAGGAGGCCGACACCACAGGCATCACCCGGCCGGTCACGAAGTTCAACTCCATTGTCAAGGACATTAAAGACCTCGAACGCACTATTCGCGAGGCCTTTCACATCGCCTCCACGGGCAGACCGGGACCGGTGCTGGTCGACCTGCCGGTCGATGTCGCGGTGAGTAAACACAAGAGCAACGGCAAGGTGGAGTTGGACCTGCCCGGCTACAAGATCCGCACGAAGGGGCACACCCGCCAGATATCGACGGCGGCCAACGCGATAAACAAATCCGAGCGGCCGGTGCTCTACGTCGGAGGCGGCGTTATCAGCGCCAACGCGGCCGATGAGCTGCGGACGTTCGCCGACAAAGCGCGCATTCCCGTGACGATGACACTCCTCGGACTAGGCAGCTTCGACCAGA
The DNA here is from genome assembly GCA_964527825.1 of uncultured Pirellulales bacterium. GTDB lineage: Bacteria > Planctomycetota > Phycisphaerae > Sedimentisphaerales > Anaerobacaceae > JAFGLV01. The sequence goes on along the minus strand of CAZGRF010000313.1, from coordinate 1,582 downwards.
CGAGGCCTGAATCGCTGGACATGCTCGGCATGCACGGTTCGGCCTATGCCAACTATGCCGTCCAGGAATGCGATCTGCTCATCGCTGTCGGGGCACGCTTCGACGACCGAGTCACAGGCAAGCTGGCGACGTTTGCGCCCCAGGCCAAGATCGTCCACATCGACATCGATCCTTCGAGCATCTCGAAGAACGTCCACGTGGACATCCACGTCGTCGGTGACGCCAAGCACATCCTTACCGAACTGACCAAGCAGGTCGAGCCTCACGACCGGCAGGCGTGGTTTGACAAGATTGCGGACTGGAAGAAGAAGTACCCGTTCCGGTACGACCGCAACGGGCCCGTCATCAAGCCGCAATACGTTATCGAAGAGGTCTGCCGCCAGACGAAGAACAGCGCCATCGTGACAACGGGCGTCGGTCAGAACCAAATGTGGAGTGCTCAGTTCTACAAATTCACCCGGCCGCGTCAGTTCATTAGCTCCGGCGGACTCGGCACGATGGGCTTCGGCCTGCCGGCCGCCATTGGCGCCCAGATCGCCAAGCCCGACGCCACCGTTATCGACATCGACGGCGATCACAGCTTCAACATGACCATGACTGAGCTCGCGACTGCCGTTCAATACGAGTTGCCCATCAAGGTCTGCATCCTCAACCACGGCTACATGGGCATGGTCCGGCAATGGCAGGAGCTGTTCTACGGCCGGCGGTATTCGTGCAGCTACTTGCAGAACCCCGACTACGCCGTCGTCGCCCGCGCCATGGGGGCCGTGGGCATCACCGTGGAGAAGAAGGAAGATGTCCCGAAGGCCGTCGAGCAGATGCTCGCCGAGAAGAAACCCTGCGTCGCCGACTTTCGCGTCGAGCGCGAAGAGAATGTATGGCCCATGGTCCCTGCCGGCAAGAGCCTCAACGAAATGGACGGCCTGGCGATCCTGGAGAGTATGGCCTAATCTCGTCGTGCGTCTTGCGTACGGCGTGGCGCGTAGCGCCTCTCGCACGACGCATGACGCGCGACGCAATACGAGGACGAAGCTATGAAACACATCATCAGTGCTTTAGTTGAGAATAAGCCGGGCGTCCTGGCCCACGTCGCCGGCATGTTCGCCGCCCGCGCCTTCAATATCGATTCGCTGGTCGTCGGCCGCACCGAGGACCCCAAGCTCAGCCGCATGACCATCGTCGTCATCGGCGACGACCGCATCGTCGAGCAGGTGCGCAAGCAGCTTGCCCGCATCATCCCGGTCGTCAAGGTCCAGGATTTCGCGGACCTGCCCGTCGTCGTCCGTGACCTCATGTTGGTCAGCATCTCCGCGCCGCCGGAGAAGCGGCCGGAGATCATGGCCCTGATCGAGATGTTCCGCGGCCGCGTCGTCGATATCAGCCCCAAGACCCTGATGATCGAGGTCAGCGGACCCGAAACGAAGATCGAGGCGTTTCTCAACGTCTGCCGACCCTACGGCGTCAAGAACGTCGCCCGCACCGGCACCATCGCCATGCCCCGCCAGGGCACCGGTGGCGACTGAGAGCGTATCTCGTATCTCGTCGCTGGTCGCGCGTCGCGCGCGAGCGACGTGATCACGGA
>CAZGRF010000312.1:0-4955 GCA_964527825.1 uncultured Pirellulales bacterium | reverse complement strand
CTCGCCCTGGGGCGGCTGGCCCAACTGGGCTGAGCAGCTAGAGCTGCTGAACAGACATGAGAGCGTGAGAACGCTCAGAACGGAGAGTAAGAGCAGACCGGGAGAGCGAAGACACCATACGTTGGTCTTGGGTCGTCCGTCCTCAGAGGGAGGTGTCCTTGAGTTTTGAGGTGCCAACTAATTGCTCCTTTCCACTATATACAAGCCTGGGGCGCAACGAGGGAATCACCCTGCCTCAGAACGCCTGCGGAGAGATCCCCGGCAGTGCCTCGGCCCCAAATACGTATCTACAGACACTCCTGAGCCCTGCCGCAGCATCCCAGGACACGAAGCTTGTGCTTGACCATGTCCTTGATGGCTTCACGTCCGGGCCCCAGGTAATTGCGCGGATCGAACTCACTGGGTTTTTCGGCAAAAACCTGGCGGATCTTTGCCGTTAAAGCCATCCGTAGGTCGGTATCAATATTAACCTTGCAGACGGCCTTCTTAACGGCCTGGCTGATCGCGCTTTCGGGGACCCCCATGGCGTCGGGCATCTGGCCGCCGTATTTGTTGATCAGATCCTTGAACTCCTTCAGCACGCTGCTGGAACCGTGCATCACCAACGGAAAGCCGGGCATCTTCTCCTGAATCTTCTCGACCACATCAATAGCTAACTTCGGTTCTGACTTGAACTTATACGCCCCGTGGCTCGTTCCGATCGCCACCGCCAGGGAGTCCACGCCGGTCTTGTCGACAAACTCGACGGCTTGGTCAGGGTCGGTCAGATGCTTCATGACATCCTCGTGGCTGAGCCCGATGACGTCCTCCTCAATACCCCCAAGCTGCCCCAGCTCGGCCTCTACAACGACGCCGTGCGCGTGGGCATACTCTACTACCTGTTTGGTGACCTTGATGTTCTCCTCGAAGGGATGATGCGAGCCATCGATCATGACGGACGTAAAACCGTCGTCGACGCACTGCTTACAGGTCTCGAACGTGTCACCGTGATCCAAGTGCATGCAAATGGGGATGTCTGGGTTTTCCGCGACAGCGACGTCGATAATGGCCTTGAGATAGCTCATACTGGCATACGAACGCGCGCCGCGCGAGATCTGCAGGATCAGCGGGGCCTTTTCCTCGGCGATTGCCTCTATGATGCCCTGCGTGATCTCCATGTTGTTGACGTTGAAAGCACCGACGGCGTAGCCGTTTGCGTAGGCCATCTTGAACATCTTCTTCGTGTCAACTAACGGCATGATTGGCTCCTTATAAGACCGTCAAATTCATCTCAATCCCGTTGGATCCGGCCTCAGCCCCAACGAGGCTCAAGAACCACCTCAACTCCCGCAGGACTGCTCCGGCGTCGGGAGCGCTGGTCCGCCTAATAGGTTTCCGTCGCCCCCAACTCCATATAGCGGCGCAAACCGAAGCCCAACTCGGGCACCCCCTGCGGCCACAGGCTCAGCACGATTCTCTGCTCATCGAGCGATTCATCGGCGCTGACCGTCAAGGCCAAGTTCAGCCGATGGTATTTTCGAATCAAGGTTATATCACTTTGAATGCCTGCGCCATAGTCAAAATCATACTGCTCCGAGAAAACCAGCGTGTACCGGGGATCGAGCACATACGTCGCCGCGAAGGTGACGGCATTCGATCCGCGCTCGTCGCCGCTGACAATTCTCCGAAGATAACGGCTGCCGACATAGTAGCTTAGGTTCGGCCAGCGCAACCGCGAAAACCCCACGTCAAGCTGCTGAACCACCCCACTTTGCATGTCGAAATTCATGTCCCCGAGGATGGAGGTCGTATCGCTGAGCCGCAGGGTCACGTCCGTGCCGATGTAGTTGCGCTGCGGTCCGAAGAGCGCCGTTGTCCGTCTATCGTGCGGCGGGAGCACGCCACCCATGCGGTTCACCAGCGGGATGAACGGCTGGTTCCATAGGAGCTGATCCGGGCCGGCCGTGGCCTGACCCGTATCGCTCACCCACACGAAGTCAAGGTTCCACCGCAACCAGTCAACGGTTCGCTGCCGCCCAACCGGTCCGCGCTTGGTCTGCCACCGTTGGCGCAATCCCACCTCCAGAGTATCGCGCTGGTGGACCACAGGGTCATCCTCCGTGTAGACCACGGCCGTAAGCTCAGGTCTGATCACGTGCCGCAACTGATTGAGGTCCCAGAACTCGGATTTGACGTCCGGGTAGACCCGCCACAGAGGTTGCGCGGACACGCGCACGCCGGCCTCGCCGATGGACACCAGGTCGTCCCGCTCCAGCGGCGAATCGTCGAGCGCCGCCTGAAACCCGGCGCCGTCCTCGTAGCCGAAGGTGGCGGCGACAAACGGCACGATCTTGGACCGGCCTGCAGCCAGCGGCATATCCAGCTCGTTTCGGGTCATCGTGAAGTTGAAGAACTCCTCCGATCCGGCCGAGACGCTATCCGTGCTGTAGCGGTAACGATAGCGGCTGGCCTGGCTATCACTATAGAATGTGAAGTGGTCCTGAAACAGGGACTGGCCGGTCCAGTGAAACTCGGCGCTGGGCAGCTCCTCGACCTGATCGAGGAAGCTATTGATCCGCGACTTGCCCAGAAAGGCCAGGCCCCAGTTGTCCTCGATGCGCTTCAAGTGCACAAGCGTCTCCTGCTCCTTGCCGGCATTGAACTCCGTGCGATAGAACTGCTCGAGGAAATTCTTGTCGGAGAGGTAACTGGCCTCGGCGGTCAACTGCCAGCCGTAGAGCAGGAAATGGCGATGCCGCAACTCAAGCCGGCCCCGCGTCTCCTGCGGGACGGGGACACTCTGCTGGGTCCGGCTGAGCCGGTCCTCTCCGCTGTCATTAATCACGTAGCCCAACATCCTGCCGAAGTAGTTCTCCCGCTCGTACTGGATGTCAACTCCTGCGCCAAGACCACGCTTGCTGTAGTAGTCCAACTCCAACGAACTGTCGGTGCCCTCCGGTTCGCGCAGGCCGAGGATGCGACTGAGAAACCAACTCGTCTCAACGGACGTGCCGTACGTGTTGTCGTGTCCCACACTGAGGCCTCTGATCGGTGTGTCCGGCCTCTGGAAGTTGCTGCGCAGAGAGGGCCAGGCGAAAAGCGTTGTATCGTAGTACTTGAGCCGAATGTTATCCATGCGCGCATCGAAACGACTGTCGGTGGAGGATCTCTCATCTCGCTCGGGGTCTTGCATCCTATCGATGATGTGCACGTTGCCGGCAGCGAGGGACAACTGCGGCGTCCGGAACTCGCTGGCGGTTACGCTCACGTCTTTCGCGTCGAACTCGTTGGCGGCCACCTGCCGCAGTTCGGACGCCCGCACGTAGATCGGGACATCGCGCGACGCGTCGAACGTGCTGAAGACCACGTCTCTGGCCAGGCCCCGCTGGCGCTGAAGATCATAGTACAGCTCCGAGGCGCGTATGGTGCGCTGCCCCTGCGTCAGGCGCACGTCGCCGGAAACATAGATGTCGCTGACACCCTCATGCTGCGTTGAGGAGAGGTCGGCCGCCGGATGATTGGGGTCGCCGCCGCGCCGCCAGAAAACGAGATTGTCCGCCTCCAACTCAACGACCCTCGGCTGACTACCTGGGGCATCCTGCTCCTGCCACCGCGCGTAGACTCGACCGATGATCGTGATGACTTCGTCGCCGGTCTCGGAGAAGCTGCGCTGCCCTTCCACCTGCGCTGCCAGCGGCGCCACGCTGACGGTGTAGCCGGCTTCCGGTTCCTCCGTCCGGCGCTGCGCGGACCCGACTTCCTGCGGCACTGCTCCTGATTCGCCCGCAAGCGACTCCCTCAGGCCCGCTGCTTCAAAGGCCTCCAGCGCCTCCCTGTAGAGGAGCAATCCTTGGGGGCTGCCTGTCCGCCGGGTATCGGCAGTAACGTAGATTTCCCCGTCGATGTCCATTCTTAGCACTGCCGCCTTGCCCTCCTCCACCAGGGTCTGCGCAAAACCGAACTCTTGCAGGTTGCCGGTCTGCCCCTGGGAAGTCGGGCTCTTTAGATAGGCCCAGACCATGTATCGGGCCACGTCGGATCCTTTCGACCGAGCCGGTTCGATCCGCACTACGGCGCTATCTCCGGAAAACCGACAGCCCGCCACCGCCATCTCGAAACCGTTGCGGCAGACCAGCAGGTGTCGCCCGGTGGCGGTCTTCTGGCTCAAGAGATCACCGGTGGTCAATTGAAGGTCCTGGCTCAGCCAGCGGCGTATGACGGCGGGGGTGTTGGCGTCGGATCGCTCACGTGACGCGGCCTCGTCACCCTCCAGCGCCCGGACCGGGGATTGACAAACGAGGAACAACATGCCGGCAATGAACAGCCGATACCGCATCCTGCGATGGTCTCGTAAACAACAACTTGGGTATTCCACTTGATTTACGTTAGCGAGATTATAGCGGCGCGGCCTCGCAAGGCCAGCAAAAACGCCGAATCCCCCGGATGCCGCTTGCCTCCTCTCAAACGCGGCGATAGAACAGAACCGAATGCAGCCAGCCTCTGCAACGCGGACCAATACTATGGCCAAGCAAGACTACACGAAGTATCAGCAAGGCATCATCTCGGACTACTACGGCCGCCTCGATACGATCATGCTGGCTAAGCTCCAGGAGCTGGTCAGCGAGCTGTACCTGGCGGATACGGATAAGAAGCGAGACCGACTCTGGCAGAGAGTCTCTCAGGCCATGAGCAAGCTGCAAATCCCCCCGGCGCTGGTCGAGCACATCATGGGCAAGAAAGACATCGAGATTCTGGCCCGGAACCTTGAGGACTGGCTCAAGCACACCAAGCCCCAAGGCTGACTGCGTGTATCCTGCGCGGGAACCGCTGAGCCTCGGTCTTTGCATTTGCCTGCGCTATCGCTATACTGTTCTTGCCCTCCATGAGGAGGTGCAGCGGCATCATGTATTCGATACGTAGGCGACGGAGAAAGGCATGGAACCAGAGTACTCCCCTTCGGCCAAGGTCTACCCCAC
>CAZGRF010000311.1:0-4963 GCA_964527825.1 uncultured Pirellulales bacterium | reverse complement strand
GGCTGTTTCTACGATGAGCCGGCCATCGAGAGAGCCGTCTTTGGCCAACTCCTCCAAAGACACAAAATCAGACCTACACACAATACTTGACACTATCACCGGTTGCCTTTTCCTTGTTTTCCGACATTGTTTTCTGTACCATGGGAAGCTTGGTGACGATAACTCCTCGTGCGTCGTGCGGGCTGCGTCTCGCGAGCCGATACACGGGCGACGCACGACGCAAGACGCAAAACGAGGACACCAGAGCGCCTATGAGCCTGAACTCGCGGAACACCGGCAGAAGCGACGCACGTCACGCGACGCAATACCGAACTGGTTTGGCGCGTTGTCTCCTTGGCGCGCTCTTGCTGGCCTTCGGATCGCGGGCGACGGCCGGGATTTCCGGGCCAGATACGAACACTCCGGAGTATGCGGAGACCGGCATCAAGGACCCGATGGTTGTGGTGCAGATTCCTCTTGGAGACGTGCCAGCGACTGATGGGCTGCTCCGGGCTATCAGTGCGGACAAAGCGCGTCTAATCCTTGTCAATCCGGATAGATCGAGCAAGGTCGTCAGCACCGGTTTCGACAGCGCCTGCGATCCGGATGTCTCGTTCGACGCAAAGCACCTGCTCTTTGCCGGCAAGAAGACCCCTGCCGAGAGCTGGGACATTTTCGAGATGACTATCGCCGGCTCATCCGTCCGTTGCATCACGCAGAACTTGGGTGACTGCCGCAGTCCGGGCTACCAGTCCTCGCTCTACACGCTCAAGCCGGTCGGCGTACCGTCCGTGCCGGAGTACCACGTCACGTTCGTGGCCGGGGATGGCACGGCGAACGAGTACGGCGGCTCTCCGGCTACCAGTCTGTACTCCTGCAAATTCGACGGCTCAGCCCTGCGCCGCCTGACCTACAATCTCTCCAGTGACATGGACCCGTTCCTCATGGACGACGGCCGGCTTCTCTTCGCAAGCTGGCAGCGGGCCCGGCTGGATCACGGACTCACCGGGCGCGTGTCACTAATGGGCGTGAACATCGACGGCATCGACTTCGCTCTCTATGCCGGGTATGAAGGCCGCCGGATAAAACGCATGCCTTGCGCTACTGCCGGTGGGCTGGTCGTGTTCGTCGAGACGGATCGCGTCTCGTGGGATGGGGCAGGCTGGCTCTCCTGTGTTCAGACGCGCCGGCCGCTGCATTCATACCGGCGAATCACCCGCGCGTCGGACGGCTTGTTCCGCGCGCCGGCGCCGCTGCCGGACGGGCGCATCCTGGTCTCACGACGTCCCGCAGATGGATCGGGCACATACGGTGTCTACCGGCTCGATCCCGCGACCGGCGAGAGCGAGCTTCTATTCGACGATCCCGCCTATCACGACATCCAAGCGAAGGTGATCCGACCCCGCGCGGAGCCGGACGGTCGGTCGACAGCCGTGCCGGAAGATCCGGAAAGCTCGGCGCTGACCGGGAGGCTCTACTGCTTGAATGTCTATACCTCGGACCTCAAACCATCCTGGCTGCCGCCGGGTTCAACCAAGCGGCTGCGCGTCCTTGAGGGCATCCCTGCACAGAATCATACAGGGAGCCAGCCCACTGCGACGCCAGCGCTGGCGCAGCGGCGCATCCTCGGCGACATCCCCATTGAGCAGGATGGTTCCTTCAACATCCAGATACCGGCCAACACACCGGTCGAGCTTCAGATTCTTGACGCCGAGGGCATGGCGCTGCGCAGTTGTGGATGGATCTGGGCCAAAGACTACGCGCGGCAAGGGTGTATCGGTTGCCATGAAGACCCGGAGTTAGTGCCGGAGAATCGGTTTGTGGAGGCGGTGACCAAACCGTCTATTCAGCTCACCCTGCCTGCCGAACAGAGGCGGACGGTGGATTTCCGGCGCGATGTGATGCCGATCGTAGCGGCCAAGTGTGCGCAATGCCACGCCGGAACGGATGCCGCGCCCCAGTTGCCTGCGGCCTCGGACAATGATGGTGGGCGCTTTGACCGCAGCTACGAGAGTCTCCTGGCAGCCGGCCAGGAACCAGGAGAAGGCAAGTACGTGCACGCCGGACGGGCCAGGACCAGCCCGCTGATCTGGCACTTGTACGGGCGCAACACGTCCCGGCCTTGGGACGCGACGGCTGCGGGGACAGCCGCCGTCAAGAAAATGCCCCCGGATGGGGCGCCGGCGCTGACCGATGACGAGAAACGCACTCTTGTAGAGTGGATCGACATGGGCGCTCTCTGGGATGGCATCCCGGATGACCAAGGGGCGCCTCAAGACAATGACGGTCGAGGGCCATAAACGTGAAAGCAGAGCAGTTGATTGTGACCATCTTTCTCGTTCTGTTGACGCTGCCGGCGGTGGCTCAGGAGCTGCCGACGTTCACCGATGTCACACAGGAAGCCGGCATCCACGTCAAGCACAGCTACGGCGACTTCGATCTCAGCAACATCGTGGAGGGAACGGGCGCCGGCGCTATGTTCTTCGACTACAACGGCGATGGCCGGCTCGACATCTATTTCCCGAACGGCTGCTGGCTCGAGGACATTAGCGATAACCGGGGGCGACGTCTAAAGGACAAGCTGGCGAATTCACTCTACCGCAACAACGGCGACGGGACTTTCACCGATGTCACTCAAGAGGCCGGTGTCGGTGACAAGGGCTTTGGAGTCGGCTCTTCGTCTGCCGATTTCGATGGCGACGGCGACCTGGACCTCTATGTCCTCAACTACGGACCCAACGTATTCTACCGCAATAATGGGGACGGGACCTTCACCGATATCTCCAGGGCCTCGGGGTTGGCCGATCCGCACTGGAGTCTGTCGGCCCCCTGGTTCGACTATGACGGAGACGGGGACCTGGATGTCTACGTCGCCAACTATCTGGAGTACGACAGCGGCAAGTTCCGTTCGTTCTACGCGGCGGCCGGCTATCCGGGGCCGCTCAGCTACAGCGGCCAGCCCGACGCCCTCTATCGCAACAATGGCGATGGGACATTCACCGATGTCACCAAGGAAGCAGGGATGCTTCAGCCCAACGGCAGGGCCATGAGCGCCACCGTAGTCGATCTCAACAACGACGGGCTGCTCGACGTCTACATCCCCAACGACGGCATGGAGAACTACTTCTTCCGCAATCTGGGCAACGGACGATTCGCCAACGAGGGACTGGAGATGGGTCTGGCCTTCGGTGAGGGCGGCCAGGGCGTCTCCTCGATGGGTCCCGCGGTCGGCGACGTAGACCGGGACGGTTGGCTGGACATTTACGTTCCCGACATGGGATACGGCTGTCTGCTGATGAACCGTCAGAAGTATTTCGAGGACCGGACCGCCTCGACCAATCTGGCTGTCGTCTGCGGGCAGTACACCGGCTGGGGCGGTGTCCTTTTCGACTATGACAATGACGGATACCCCGATGTCTTCGTCGCCAATGGCAATGCTCATCACGAGTACAGCGAGGAAGACGTGCTCATGCGCAATGACGGCACGGGGCACTTCGTGGACGTGGCGGACAAGTCCGGCCCGTACTTCCGAGAGAAGTACGTCGGGCGGGGCGCCACCTTCGGCGACTACGACAACGACGGCGATCTGGATCTGCTCGTGGTGAACCTCAACGACAGTCCGCGTCTGCTGCGCAATGACGGGGGCAACAGGAGCCACTGGTTGATGATTGACCTGAGACAGCCCGGCGGCAAGAACCTCGCGTTCGGCCCGCGTGTCACGGTCAAGGTCGGCCCGCTGGTCCAGATGCAGGATGCCATACCGGTCAGGGGCTATCTCTCGCAGGCCGACCCGCGCTGCCATTTCGGTCTGGGGAAGGCCGCATCGGCCGATGTTGTAGAGGTCCGTTGGCTGGATGGAACGACAACTACTCTGAAGGATGTCCGAGCCGGCCAAGTTCTGACCGTCACCAAGTCATCAGGGTCTGAATCGAAGGAGCCGTGACAAAATGCACCGCCATCTTCCAGTCATTCTCTTGGTCACTTTCACGAGCAGCGCTGCCGCCTGGGCGGCGGAGTCGCCGCAGAAGCAGCCCGTTTATGTAGGCGTCCGAGCCTGCGCGGCTTGCCACGACGGGGCCGGCATGGGGAACCAATGCAGCCTCTGGGCCCAATCGAAGCACGCCCGCGCCTATGCCGTTCTGGCTCAGCCGGAAGCTGAGACGATCGTCGAACTCAGCGGCATTCCCCGCGCGCCCCAGGAAAGCCCGATGTGCCTCGGTTGTCACGCCACGGGGGCGCACGCGGAGGAGTGGGAGAAAGACGAGACTTTCTTCGTCCAGAACGGTGTCCAGTGCGAGCGCTGCCACGGGCCCGGCAGCGAGTACATGGACCAGTCCGTCATGATGAACCGTGAGAAAGCGATGGCCGCGGGTTTGCAGATGCCGACCGAGGCGGACTGCATGGTCTGCCATGCGGTCAAGGGATCCCACGTCGCCGTGCACCATCTGCCCCAACTTGACATTACCGAAGGGATGGCGCGCATCGCCCACCCGACGCCAAGCGACTGGAAATATGGCGCGCCCCCCCGGCTGCCGGAGGGGGATTCGCAAGGCAACCGCCCTGCTTACATCGGGGTCTTCGCCTGCGCTGCCTGTCACAAGGGCCCGTCCATGGGATATCAGTTCAGCAAGTGGCGCATGAGTGCGCACGCTCGCGCCTTCGCGGTCCTGGCGAGCGACAAGGCTTACGAGATCGCCAAGAAGAAAGGTGTAAGCGGAGCGCCGCAGACGAGCGAAACATGCCTGAAATGTCACGCGACGGCCTTCCACGATCCGGCCGGCGGCCAGAAAGAATCCTACTGGGTCTACGAAGGAGTCGGGTGTGAAGCCTGTCACGGCGCCGGCAGCGCGTATGCCGAGCAGGCCCGCATGCTGGACCGGAGAGCGGCACGGGCGGCCGGTCTCAAGGAGGTGACGGAAGGAACCTGCTTGCGCTGCCACAAAGACGCTCACGACATGCCGTTCGACTACGAGCAGAAGGTCAC
>CAZGRF010000310.1:1021-4990 GCA_964527825.1 uncultured Pirellulales bacterium | reverse complement strand
TTCGGGACTCGTGATTGGCAATGCCTTCGGAGATGATCTGGGTCTCGAAATGGCCCTGGCCGTCGCCGAGCAGGAGCATGTTCTTGGCATCGGGGTTGCCGTTGTTGAGCCGCATCTCGGCCACCCAGATGTCGAGGTTGCCGTCGCCGTTGAAATCGACGAGAGCGAGGGAATGGCCGCAATCGACTTCGTCGATCAGCGCTGTGCCAATCCAGGTCCCCTTTTGCCATTCGTACATCATCAGGGCCCCGGCGGCTCTTTTCTTGCCGGAAATCCGCAGCACCCGCAAGGGCGAAACCCACCCATGGACTGGTGGGATCGTGGGATACCATCGTGGCATTTGCTGGTTGCTCGAACGGTGCTAACCTGATAAGGTATGGAGAGCAGTGCCTGGGGCGTCCAGAGGTTGTGGTCGGTGCGTCCTGTGGCGCTGGTGGAAAGGAGAGACAGCGATGCTTGGCAAGATTCTGTACCCAACGGATTTCTCGAAACACTCGTTAGCAGCCCTTCCTCTCGCAACGGACTTGGCGAAACGTTACAGCGCCGAGCTGCATGTCCTGCATGCGGTAGATTGGCCGCATGAGTACTTCATGGAAGAGGGCTACGTTGTTCCGTTAGTGACGACCTATCCGATCGAGGTCGATCAACTGAAGAAGTCGGCCGAGCAGCGCTTGGACAAGTTCGTGGCCGAGAATCTGGCCGACGTTGGTAAGCCCGTCAAGAAAGTTGTCGTGGTAGGTAAGGCCTTCGCCGAGATCATCCACTACGCGCGCGAACAGAACATCGATTTGATCGTGCTCGGCGCGCACGGGCATTCCGCGTTGGCTTCCATGCTGCTGGGCAACGTGGCCGAGAAGGTCGTGCGCAAGGCGCCATGTCCGGTGCTGACAGTGAGGCATCCTGAGCAGGAATTTGAGGCCCTGTAGACACCCTGCGGCGAACGGCTCCTGCCATGACCGGAGCGGGGCCGTCAGAGCTTTTCCATGTCGTCCACGGGGTCTCGCGCGCGTCCCGGTCGGGGTGTGCGCGGCGGGGACCCTGTCACGGCCGTCTCATTGCTGTCTGCGTGAGGAAGATTCCCGGGTGACGATATCTCCTCTGCTTCTTCCAGAAGGTGCTCGACGGCCGCTTGCGCGGTGTTTTCGTTCGATTCGAAGCGGGCAACCGCATGGACCAGATCGCAGCACCAGGCGATACAAGCGATGTTGGAGCGCTGCGATTGCCGGTTGAAGCCGATACTATTGACCAGCTTGTGCCGCGCCAGCGGCGTGGTGGTGATGACCAGGGCGGCGAAGCTCAGGATCAGGAAGCCGGCCACAAAGCCCAGCGCGCCGGCCAGCAGGATGTCGAAGAATCGCGGAAACCGCACGCTGAATTGTCCCGTCAAGAACACGTAGGACAGTCCGTGCAGAATAGCGAAACAGCCGCCCCCTAGGAGGATCATGCTCAGCGCCATGCTGTACGCGGAGGCTTCGCCGCTGGCAGGGGCGAGTTGCGCCACCAGCGGAGCGAGGAAAATCGCCACGTAGATAGAGACGACGATGTTGAAGAGCAGAGCCCATGTCTCGTAAAAGCCCATGCGCACGGCCAGCCACACAAACAAGACGCCCACCAGAATGGCTATCCAAAACACCATGAGTCCTTACCCGACAACGCGCTTGAGTTCTTCAAGGCTCGTGGTACCGTCCACAACCTTTCTTATTCCGTGCTTGCGCAAGCTGGATCGGCCTTTCTTGCCCTCGTCAGTTCTGAGTTTGGCGATGAGCGCTTCACCGTTCGCGATGTCCGCCTTCAGTTGCTCGTCGACCACCAGGATGTCACAAATGGCCGTGCGCCTGGAGTAGCCGGTGCGGTTGCAGCGCTTGCACTGACCCGGCTGGAACATGGTCGAGTGGTCGATGCCTTTCTTGTCGAACGTTATGATTTGGCTGTCGCTGAGCTGGGCCGGCTTTTTGCAGTGCCCGCACAGACAGCGCAGCAGCCTCTGCGACATGAGAAGGTTCAAGCCCGACGAGAGGAGCAGCCGCGATATCCCCAGGTCCAGGAGCCTCACCAGCGCGGTGGCATTGCTGTCACAGTGGATCGTGGCCAAGACGAGGTGGCCGGTCTGCGAGGCGCGCAGCGCAATCTCGGCGGTCTCCTCGTCGCGTATCTCTCCGACGCAGATCACGTCTGGGTCCTGCCGGAGCACACTGCGCAAGGTCTTAGCGAAGGTGATGTCGGCCTTCGGGTTGATCTCTATCTGGCTGGCCTGTGGCAGGATTGCCTCGATGGGGTCCTCGACCGTGATGACGTTGTGCGTGAAGCGGTCGATTTCGTTGAGCATGGCATACATGGTTGTCGTCTTGCCGCTGCCTGTCGGGCCGCAGATCAATATCATGCCCGAAGGTTTCCGCAGCGCGCTCTCGATGACAGCGCGTTGTTTCGTTGTCAATCCGATGTCGGCGAGGGTCAGCACGCCGGCGTCTTTGTTCAGCACTCGGATAGACAGTTTCTCCCCATTCAGGGCGCCGGCGCTGGCCACCCGGAACGAGGCAATGGCGCCTCCCTTCCGGGCCATGAATCCGCCGTCTTGGGGTCTCCTTCGTTCAGAGATGTCCATGCTGGAAACCGCCTTGATGCTGTTGATGACCGCTCGACATGTTTCAGCGTCGAGCTCCCTGGCAGTGCTCAGGACGCCGTCGATGCGCAAGCGGACGGTGTACGCGACGTCGTCTTTGGGATCGATCAGGATGTCGCTGGCCCGGCGCTCGAGGGCGTCTGCAATGATGGTCTCCGTCAGGTCGAGCGTGCGCGCATCCTGGCCTTTGCTCTTGCTGTGTCCGTAGATCTCGTCCATGCTTCTGCCGGAAGAGTCGAGCAGGCGGATGGCGGAATCATCCTCCTCGTCTTTGGTCCGGACTCGGTAGGACCGAATCGTGGTCAGCGCGCGCCGCACCTGTACCTTGAGAACTGCAAAGAAGCTCTCCCGATCTCGACGGCTTTTCTTGGCGGCATCGACAACGAAGAAGACCAGCAGCAGCACCGGCCCGGTGAAGAGGGCGAGCACGTTGGCCGGCACCTTGTACTTCTCAGGAACAAGCGGGCTGAACTGGACGCGCTGAACGGAATACATGCAGAGATAGACCCAGGCGACCAGCAAGACCAGCCGGATCGGGTTGAACGGCAAGTCCGCCAGCGAGAGGACCTGGTCGATCCGCGCAAGAGCGGCTCCGCTCAGCACCGGATTCGAGAATGCGCCAAAATCCACCATCTGCCTGAGGCCCCGCTTGCTGCCTGCACAGATAACACCACTTCACTACGGATAGGCTACCGCATTCGGCCGGTCTTCGCAAGTCCCAATGTCCGGCATGCAGCTTGGGCGGGCTCTGAGCGCAGCCGAACGCGCACCACACGCCAGCCCTTGCTGACATTGATCCGCCGGATTCACATGGGCAGAATCTGCTCGACTGTGCTCAAGACGAAGTCTGCCCGTGCTGCCTGACCCAGCGTACCGGGTCCGTGTGTGTCAGGTGTTCGCTTCTTGTTCCGGCGCGTTGTCAATGGCGGCCCGGGATGCGTTGGCCGAGTAGAAAAAGGCGATCTCAGTACTGAGATCACGACAACTCGCGCGAACAGGACGTCGGTATTGCACTTCCTGGCAGTCCGGCCCGCGCGCCGGTTGTCCTGGGACTTCAATGATTATAGGGCAGGTGGCGCCTTCCTGGAGGAGGGCCTTTGTGTCACGCGGCGTGACAACTCTTGGTTTGGCTGCGATATTCGGTTTTGGGGCCGGCAAAAGACTTAAGCGGACACACGCGTGAACCGATAAATCCTTGGGATGTGCCATCTACGATTGACTATTTGCGATTTGGGACGCACTTGCAGAGCAGGCTGGCTGGGTCTGGTCGGGGCGCTGGCCCTATGTCTTGCCGGCTGCAGCAACAAACTACTCGATCCCACCCAGATCGGGCGATTTCGTCCGACCCC
>CAZGRF010000310.1:0-1011 GCA_964527825.1 uncultured Pirellulales bacterium | reverse complement strand
GCGGCCTGGGAGAACGCTGAGGAGCCTCGGCCGAAAGACATCGTGGCCGTGAAGGGCGACTACATGTTGCGCTCCGGCGATCTGGTGCGCATCTCCATCTTCGAGCTATACCAGGACGGAGCGACGGTGACGAACGACTACATCGTCTCGGAGACCGGCAAGGTCTCGATTCCCGTGGTCGGCGTGGTGCAGGCGGCCGGACTGACCGAGACCCAGTTGGAAGAGGAGATCAGGCAGATTCTCTCACCCAACATTCTGAAGGAGCCGTCCATCACGGTGACCTTGTTGAGTTCTCAGCAGCGCACGTTTTCGATCCTGGGCAACGGCATCCCGTCACCGGGTCGCTATCCGATCCCGCGTTACGACTTCCGGCTAACCGACGCACTAGCGATGGCGCAGGGGCCGAACCAATTCAATGTCAGCTACATCTATGTCTCGCGCCCTGAGGACACCCGCGTCGTGGCGCCGGGCGTACCGGGCCAGGAGCCCTTGCTGGAGGAACTGGAGCTCATCATGCCACAATCCTCCGAGGGCAGGCTCCCCTCCGGTCCGGCTGCTTCCCGGCCGACCGGCTCCGCCACGCCGGCGCGACAGCGAGAGATTCCGGAGCCGTCGGAGCCGGCGGAGAAGTTCGAGCTGGAACGGGAGATGCTGGACTTGATCGCACCGTCTGCGAAAAGCCCGTGGCCGGCGACGGAAAAGGTGACGGGCGCCCCGCAGGTAAGAACCGATGCTCCGAGATTTGCCGTCGATGTCCCGAAGATGACGGACCGTGTCTTGGCCGCGCGGCGGGAAGATGTGTCAGCCTCCGTCATGCCGCAGGGATTCCGACTTCTGGTGGCGCCCAGGCCAGCCCGGGCGAGCAGGCCGGATCCCAGTCAGATTGTGCAGTCGATGGCTGAATTCGGCGACGCCAATGAGCCCCAGGGTGCTGCCGCTCCGGCGGAAGCCGCCGGGCGACTGGAATGGGTGTACCGGGACGGCAAGTGGATTCCCGTTGCCGTTGGACCC
>CAZGRF010000309.1:0-4994 GCA_964527825.1 uncultured Pirellulales bacterium | reverse complement strand
TCAAGCTCTTCGAGGGACTCCGCGTCGCCGACGTCTCGGACGGCATGGACAAGGTTGGGCTGACCAACACGGGCCTGATGTCGCCCGAAATCCACGCCCTCTGGAAAGACACGCAGCACTACACGCATCGCTTCATCGGGATCGCGGTGACGGCGCGCTACGTGCCGACCAACAGGTCGCCGGCGCCTGTCATGGAGACCGGGGCTTTCGATGAGTGGGTCAGCAACTGGTACAACGAACTGTCGAGCGAGCCGTTCGTGCCGCTGATTCGCAAAGGTACCGCCTTGGTCCTCGACGAGGCCCCCGATTCCGACGTCGGCAGCATCGGCTCGAACAATATCATGTCCTGGAGAATGCGCGGTTGTGTAGGTGTAGTCACCAACGCCACGGCGCGCGACACCGACGAGATCACTACCGAGAAGGTCCCGCTCTACTTCCGAAGGCCGGGCCGCGGTATCCGGCCGGGACGCAATGAGATCGAGTCCGTCAACCGGCCCATCGAATGCGGCGGAGTCCTCGTCATGCCGGGCGACGTCATCGTTGCCGACGGTGACGGTGTGATTGTCGTCCCGCGCGGCAAGGCCAAAGAAGTCGCCGCATACGCCCAAGCCGTCATCGAGGGCGACAAAGCCGGTCGCCGCGGCCTCTACAAGCAGCTCGGCCTCCCCGAAGACGACTCCGTCAGATAATCCTGCAGCGCCCCATGTGCCTGCACTTAGGATGTAGTGCCGGTTCGTTCAGGAGGGATAGCCTTTCACACTCAGCTTTCGCTCTTCCACACGACAAGACCTCGCTGCCCGTACCGCAGGCGATGGCCGGAATCGGGTCTCGTGCAGGTGTGGACTATTCCTGCCAAACGAGATGCACCACACCGAGCTTATCCACAGCCATCGCCGGATTGAGTCGGGAAGATGCCGCGGGACCAGGCTGATTCACCATCAAGTCTTCGCCGAACGCGCTGCCCTCGTCCACACTCTTTGAGTAGTAGACACTCGCGCGCTCAGAATTATCCCGATAGTCCTCCCAAACGACGTGCACGAGCCCCTGCCCGGCCGTTGCTAAGGCCGGATTGGCTTGGTGGGTCGAAACCGTTATCGCATCATCAACCATCACACTCTCATCAAAGCTCCGGCCAGCATCCATGCTTCTTGCACAGTAGATGCTGCCTAATTCCGGATTGTCCCTGTAATCCTCCCACGCCACGTAGACAATGCCACTGTCGTCCACGGCCACGGCAGGACGTATTTGACGATGTGTAACAGTAATCGGGTCGTCAACCATCAGGTTCTCTTGAAAAGTCTCACCGCCATCGGTGCTCCGCGCGCAGTATATGTCACCTAAATGGGGAGCGTTCCTGTAGTCTTCCCAGACGATGTACACAGTGCCATGAGGGTCTGCAGCAATAGCTGGATTACCCTGATGCGTCGTATCCGTAAAAACATCGTCGACCCGTGTGTCTGTGCTGAACGTCTGCCCTCCATCAGTGCTCTTTGCATAGTAGATATTCCCCATTGCGGCGTTGTCCCTGTAGTCCTCCCATGCCACGTGGATATGACCCTGGCTGCCAACTACTATCACGGGGTTGATTTGTCGGCTGGTGATGGTTATCGGGTCGTCCACGCGCAAATCCGCGCCAAACGTCTTGCCGCCGTCGGTGCTCTTGGCGTAATAGATGTCACCAAGTCGAGGATCGCGTCTGTAGTCCTCCCAAACGACGTGGATGATCCCGTCGCTGTCCACGGCCATTTGCGGCTTTGCCTGGTGGGTCGAAACTGTTATCGCATCATCAACCATCACACTCTCATCAAAGCTCCGGCCGCCGTCTCTACTCCTCGCATACATGATGTTGGCGAGAGACAGACCTGTTCTGTAGTCCTCCCAGACCACATGGATCGTTCCTTGATCGTCAATGGCGATTGCCGGGTTTATCTGAGGAGCCGGTTCTGCGGTGGTCCCATCAACCATTGCCCCTGGTTCAAACATCGATCCGTCATCAGTAGATCGCGAACAATAGACATGACCAACCGGGGAGTGCTGTTCGGTCGCCGTGAAGAGCGTGAAGGACATATCGATGCGCTCGCCTGTCTGGTCATACAGATAATTCGGCTGTACACCGTGGTCTGTAAACACCAAGCCCAGAGCCGTGCTGCCGAAAGCATATCTGTGACTTGTCCAGGCCCAAGGAGATATGATTGTATCTACTGCGGGCTGCCGATATACGGCCACGACACTAAACCAGTAGATTTGATCAGGGGTATCCTGCCAGAACCAGGTATCTTCAGGCAAGCGGACCATGTAGCGGAACACGGCCTCATTGGGCTCTCCATGTGGGCGTTTGTCGAATCCTATCAAGACCTCATCGAACTCGGTGGCCTCATACTCCCAAATCTTGGGCCCGGGATGATCATGGGGAATATTGGCGTCCGCCGGGGCATTGGTCCGCAGCGTCAGGACAAAGTAGTCCGGGGGTATCGGCTTTGCCGGATTCTCGCACGTACATGCCTCATAACCGTAGCCCATATAAGAACCATTCCAAGCCACGGCTACAACGGGATCCAGACGTTCACACAGCCAGTCATCAGAGACTCGCTGTTCGATGAGCACATCGCCGTTTGGGTCTTCTATGGCATAGGACTCATGGTCCTCGTAGTGCGGCCATTCCCGAATCCCGGTGAAAGGCTGATCCCATTTGATCCAGGGCTGCTCGGTCAGCAGCTCGAAGCACATGTCACAACCCTGGTTCTGTCCGCACAATAGGGAATTCTCTATCGGATCGCCCCGCTCCGGGAACAGGCGTTCGTCATACGTCGGCCATTCGCCGAAGATGGCCGGCATAACTGCGCCCCTGCCCCAGAGGTGCGGTCGCGTTGCCCAGCCCCACATGTTCACCTGTTGGGCATCCACAGGATAAACGGCTGTGATGCTAATCCAGAAGACGCTCTCGTTACTCGAGAACAGGCCCTGCTGGAACCACTCTTCCGGCTCCAGGCAAACCTCATAAACGAAGCGCATCTCCGATAGCTTCCCCGGAAATTCGTTGGGTCCCACCGGTTCAAGAGCGACCCGTTCGGCCGGAATCTCGAGCGCCCAGACCAGACGCTCGAGGTAGGTTTCGGCCGGATCGATACCCTGCACCTGGTTGGCCCAGAAGCCAATGTGCCAGGCCACCGGCTGCGATGCCGGCGGCTCGGATCCGGTCCAAGCCTTGTATCCGCCCCACCATCGAATGCGCGTGATGGGAATGGGTCCGAGACAGCGGAAGTCGTCGGCGTCCATGCGCCACTGCCGTTTGCTGCCGGACTGCTCGGTCGATCGGGCCGGCTCGTTCCATCCGCAGAAGACGGGTGGCAGATCGACGTTGGGATCGATCTCAATGGGCGGCTGTGACCACTTGACATGCGGCGGCTCCGCTTCGCCGGGGATCGCAGGCCCCTCCGGGCCGAGCAGGATGTGATAGTCCTCGACCTCTCCGTCCGGGGCCAGCCCATCGTATGATAGCGCCCCTTGTGTGCTGAAGCGGAAGCGGCCAAAGGTATCGATATCCGTCGCTGCGCCGGCCGGAACGCTGAGCGACAGGACATTGCTGCCGGCCAGAACAGGCTGACTCGTGAGGATCTGGTCGGATACTTGAGCCCAACTGCCGTCGACGTCGAAGTCGATCCAGGCATCAACGATCCCGCCGGCCGAGGCGACAACCTCAACTTCCGCCGGCTGGCCCGGCATCAGCGGCGTGAGGAAGAACACGCCGTCGTCGTCGTCATTGCCATCATGGTCATCACCGCGCGCATCAGGTGCAGGCTGACCATCAGCATCAGGATCAACACTGCCGCCCAAGAAGAACCCAGGCACAACCGTATGATACGCGCCGTTGCTGGCCCGCAAGGTGGGATACGTCGGATCAGGAGCATCACCCCAATCGAACTGCAGTGTCGTCCCGCTGACATTCAGATTGCCGAACAGGATTCCCCACCAAGGCGTGGTGCTCGACTGGACCGTGACGGTGTGCGTCAGCGGTGCCGTCGGCCATGTTTGCATCCAGCCGGCTTGCTGATCCTCCCCAACGAGATACGTTCCCGCCGCCAGACCGGTAAATTGGAACATGCCCTGGCCGTCTGTCAGGGCTGTCATGTCTTGGGCATCGCGCCCGCCGCTCTGATTGGAATCGAGCCAAATCGTCCAATTCGGCAACACCGGCTCGGTGGTTGACTCCCAGATGCCGTTGCCGTTGAGGTCCTCGAACTTGATGCCCCAGATCATGCCACCGGAGGGCAACGGTGCGCCGGACGCCTTGATCTCAACGAGGTGGTCCTCAACCTCGCCGGCACCGGCCGGACCTGCGGGGGAAGCGGATACAACAAGCCCTTCTTCAATGCGCAGGCGTGCATACGTCTGGCCCACCTTGGCGTGTGTCGGCACGGCAAAAGGCAGTATGGCGACGAACGCACTGGGCCAACCGCCCGCAGGGATGGGGCCGAAGCTCAGGAGCAGGGGCCCCGAGGGCCCTGAGGTCTCGCCTGCGTCGTCCCAGTCGCCGTCGCCGTTGAAGTCGATCCAGCCCCGCAAGCTGACATCTCCGGAGCCGCCGGGTACGAACCGCACATACAGACCGCCCTTCTGCCCTGGCACTAAATTGGCGCCGAACAGACCGTCCTCATCGTCACCAAAGGCATCTGCATCATCCCCCGTGGCCGTACTGTTGCGTTGCATGCCTGACTCTACATCCGGCAGGTCACTTAGATCGCCCCACCACGGTCCGCCGACCTGATGGTTGGCCGAGGGATAGAAGGTGGTGATCCCGTCGTAGGGCGCATCCCCGTAATCCCGGTCATCCGGAGAGACCCCTCCCTGGATGAGGACTACGTAGTCCTCGACCTCGCCGGTACTACCGGCAAGGCCGGCGGGTGTGAACCCCTCTTGGACCCCTGGAGGGGTAGGTGTCTCTTTGCGATAGAGCCGGAAGCGCGCGTAGGTCGTACCGATGGCTGCATTGGCCG
>CAZGRF010000308.1:0-5009 GCA_964527825.1 uncultured Pirellulales bacterium | reverse complement strand
GGGCTGGAGAAGGAACTTGGTTACTTTCGATTGTCAGAGATCGAGAGTGTCCGTGGTCCGATGGGCCTGCCCGTTGAGCGGGACTTGCATTGGAGACCTCGGACGCTGGCCGAGATTGCTCCGGAGATGTTCCCGGCCGGGCCGGAAAAGATAGAGAGGTGATCCATGGGCAAGTACTGTCAAAACCCACTCTGCCAGCACCAGTCCAGCCGCGAGGTCCGAGTCTCGGTCGACAGTCCGTCCGACGAAACGCGATCGTTGTGTGACGCCTGCCGCGTGGTCTTCGCGTGGGGTGTCCAACATGGTCGGACGTCGCGGAAGCCAAGGAAAGTCTGGGTCCTGGCCATCGCCGACCGAGGCATCATTGCTCAGGGCCGGGCCTTCGCCAGCCGTCAGCAAGCCGTGCAGGGCTTGGTCAAGTACCTCAAGGCCCATGAAGGCTACGACGGTGCGGCCGACATGGCCGAGGTCAGTGAGTGGCTGGCCGAGCACGACGAGCGTCTGGGTGTGGACATCTTCCCTACGTCGCTGGAGTTGAGCTAATCAAACGCAACCTATGAGACATTGGAGGTGATCCTTATGGAAGAATACTGTCAGAACCCGTTGTGCGAGAACGAGGCATCCAAAGAAGTGCCGGTCTCAGTGAGAGAGGCGTCCGATCAGAAGCGGTCCCTTTGCGCCGTGTGTGAAGAGTCGTATTCCTGGGGTGTCCAGCAAGGTCAGATGTCACAGAAAGGGCTTCTCATTGAACCGCCGCCGAAAGAGCAAGGCCCTGAGCCGCTCTGGCGCGTCGTCTATACGATTGATGTCAATGCCGCCAATGCCCACAAGGCAGCCGAGCGTGCTTACGAGATCATGACCGATCCGCAGTCCCTGCGGCCGGTCCTGCACATCCTGGACGGTGGCGGTTCTGAGACAACCGTAGATCTGGCGGAAGAGCCTGCGCCGTCGCCAGCCAGTGCCGAGTCAAGTGCGTCACGGGAAAAGGCCCTCAGGTTCGTCCAGGCATCCGGGACCCAGTGCCCCGAATGCGGCAGTGGCGACCTGGACTTCGGCACGGTGGAGGTAGAAGCGCAATCCGCCTTTCAGGACGCTTGCTGTCAGGACTGCGAGGCGAGGTTCTACGGTGTCTACCGGTTGGTTGGCTACGGTCTGCATCACGACGGTTCGTGCGAGGTGCATACCATTGATGAGGACTCCGGCGAAATCGCGGGCCAGTCCGGATGAACGGCGACTTGATGGACCGATCGTCAGTCCGTCCCGCAGGTTTTCAACCCACCGTGTGACCTGTGTACACACGCAATGAAGGAGACTGTCATGTTGAACGAAGTATACGACACTATCGAAACGATCCTGGAAGGGCTGGACACCGGCGGCGAGCAGTCCCGCGCATTCGCCGAGGAGATCCAGATGCTCAGGGACTTGTTGGGTTATCCCGAACGCACGTCTGACGAACTGGAACTGATGCTGAGACGCGGCGAGATCGCCCGCAAGCTATCCCGACTAGCCGTGCTGGCAGAGGGCACGACCGTAGATCTGCCAACCTTGTCTGCAAAGCAGTGGCTGGACGGCACGTACAAAGACCCGAAAGTTGACGTGTCGTTCGCAACCTGCGATCTGGCCGGCCTGCTGCAATTCATCGCCGATGTCGGCGTCAGGCAACAGGCCTGATCCCAGCCGCCGCAGTCCCGCCGCCGGCTCCACCCCGAACAAACCTACCCAGGACACATGGAATCCAACCCACCATCATCAACGCCTGCAGTCCCGTATTGGGACAGAAAGGAGCCACATCATGGCTAAACGAGATGTTCCCACGAGAAAGGCGTTTCGACAGGGAGAACTGTTGTTCGTGCCCCTGGACGAAGCAGATTGCCAACGGCTATTCAGAGGCCGCCAGGACGTCGCCAGCCTGGGTTGGCAGCCCCTGGACACCAACGTCATCCGGGAAGGAGAAGCCACCGGCCATAAGCACGAGGTCGTCACGCGTGTCGCCGCCCGCGCGCTGCTGTTCGCGCCGCCGGAAGTGCTGTTGCTAGGATTGCCTGGCATGGACGACCTCGGCGCGGAAGACCGGTTGCTGATAAGCGACGGTCCCGTCGAGATCGTGCATCCCGAGCACCAACCTTTGGCACTGCCGCAAGGGATGCACCTGATCGTGGTCCAACGGGAATACGATGAGACCCATTCGGCCCGCGTGCGGGATTAGACGGAAAGGAGGCCGCTCATGCTTGTGACAACCCGATATGGAGGCTGCGGCCGGACGATTTGGCAGGTCATCGACGACGGCACCATCACCGTCAAAAGCCTGGGTACGTCC
Source organism: uncultured Pirellulales bacterium (assembly GCA_964527825.1). GTDB lineage: Bacteria > Planctomycetota > Phycisphaerae > Sedimentisphaerales > Anaerobacaceae > JAFGLV01. The sequence continues at coordinate 2,692 of CAZGRF010000308.1, read as the reverse complement.
CTACGGGCGGTCATCCGCCAGAGCCAGGTCGCCGAGCAGGTTTGGCAAAAGGACGACGAGCGCACCATCCTGAGGTATGGCCGGGACTGTACCGTCAAACGGGCCGGCAAGGTCGTCAAGCGGGTCTTCTACGAGCCGGGCACGCTCCAGGCGATCCGCCGGGGCGGACTCTGGAAGCGGCAGACGGACCTGAAGCTCTGCAGCAGCGCGGGCGTGTTGGAGTGCTACTCGACGGCCGGCGGGCTCTATGCCAGGGAGGTCTTCACGTACCGCAACGGCGTCAAGGCGTACGTGGCCAAGAGAGGCCAAGAGAAGCTGGAAGTCTACCGTCCCAACGGCAAGCCCTGGATCTGCCTGGAAGGCAAGGTGCGGCCGGGCTCTCGTCCGATCGCGCAGCGACTGAAGCCGCACCACAACGAGGTGGAATTCATCAACCTCTTGGCCGGGCTGGACCTGAAGGTAACGATGTACGGTCCCAGTGGCACCCGCGTGGTCACGCAAGGGGCCTACGTGAACCGCCGCCGCGAAGGCCGCTGGCTGGAGCGGGGCAAGGTGGTGTACTATTTCGCCGGGGTCAAGGTCAGTCGGACGCTCGGCGAAGCAGACCCCGATCAGTGGGATGCGTGGGAGGTGCTGCGGATTCCCAACGCCCAACTGCGCAGCCGCTTCCTCAACCAGATGGGCTACGCCCGGCTGCTGGAAAAGGTCGAGCATAAGGTGATCGACACCGATGATGAAGGCAGCCAACTCCTGGGCCTCACGGTAACGCGGGACCAGTATCCACCCCTGGGGATCGACCGGACCATGCGGCTCTTGCGGGTGATCTGCCCCTCCACCGGGGCGGCCTACGTCTTGCGTGTGCCGCCGGAGGTCAAGACCTGCCGCCAGGCGCGACACTGGACCTTGGGCCTGAACCTCGACTGCGTCAAAGAAGGCGCCTGCTTCGACCTGGTCCAGGAAACGTAGCAAGTCACCCCCTCCATTTCCAACCCACCCCTACTACCCTCCATGAAAGGAACATGTATGAACCACCGGAGACACTCTGCGCGCAGCCCCCCGAAAGGGCTACCCATGTCACAGCGAAACAGACCATGCAAACACATAACCCACATAGGAAAGGAAACAGACGATGAGACTCCTCTACATCAACAACCTGGGTGGCGGCTATGCCGATTACGTCGATGTCAACGATGGGATCACTGTGGAGCAGTTCTTCGATCAGAAGATGCCGCACGAGCGGGCCGAAGACTACCTCATCCGCGTTAATCGCCAGCCGGTGCCACGCGACTATGTGCTGCAGGAGAACGACCGCGTCACCGTTACGCCGACGAAGATTGAGGGGGCGGATTATCCAGTATAGGCTGCCCATGTCCGCAAGGGCATCTGTCTTCTTTCGGGAGGCAGGTGCCCTTTGCTCTTTTGGGAAAGGACTCACGATGAACGACAAGGAACTGCTAGGCGTGGCCCGCGACATCGAGGCCGCATTGCTCAAGCTGCGCCAGGGCCGCTACCGGGAACGCCTGCAAGAACTGGGTGTGCTGGTCAGAAGACTCCAGGAAGTGGTACGTGATTGGCGTAAGCTCAGCTTGGCGCTGACACGCAACTGGCTGGCGGCGGCCGAGCGCTGCTGCCGCAGCGCCAGTCGCGAACTGGATGGCCTGCCCTACACGATCTCTCGAGCACAGACATTCCTGGATAGACACGAGAAGGATGTGCCGACGCTCTCTGAGATTCTCGCCGAGCTCAAGGCGGTCGAAGCGCAGTTCGGCGATCTTGAGCTTGAAGACGAGGACTACGTCCTCTCGGTCACCACAGAACCCATCATCCTGGAAGACGTGTACCTGGGGCCGTTTCGCATTGCCCTTTACTTGGGCCGTTTGCACGAGTTGAGTCAGCGGACGGTGTATTACATCGAGGCCCTGGAGCCTCATCCGGCGGCCACGGATGACTCCATCACCCACCCGCACGTCAACAACGACGTGCTATGCGAAGGCGACGGCCTCGTCGCCATCAGAGCCGCGCTGGCCGAAGGCAGGCTGTTCGATTTCTTCGAGATGGTCTGCAGCGTCCTGAACACCTACAACCCGGACAGTCCATACGTCGCCTTGTCGGACTGGGTGCGATTCGTTTGCCCGAAACTTGCATAACTCGTTGTTATGTAAGGGGATGGGCAGACAAGGTGTCGGTGCGTGGCCGATACCTTGGACAACTTGGTTTTCGTGTGGGTGGAATTCCCACCCCTCAGATATGGAGGTGAAAGCATATTCCCCATGCGGGTGGCCTGGCAACCACCGGTTTGACGCGGGAATAGAAGGCGGTAACCCGGAATTCGGCCGGAGACTCCGTCGAGCAGAGTTGAATAGGGATAGGCACACGAACCCATTACGGAACCGTCGTCACAGGTGCACAGGCTCAGCCGAATTGATGAGCCTGACCAAAACGGTACTGGATGGTGAGCCGGAAGCATCCAGTCGCTTACCGGACATATCCTCATATCCATCCCGGCGGACAATGGGGTCCTACGTTCAACGACAAACGGAAACCAGGAACGAAGTAACTGTGGCAGGGCTCTCAGGGGCGTTCCCTGAGCAGGTGGTCAGCCGCATGCCCTGCCCTGGAAGGATTGCCTCAGAAGCAAATGCCTTCGGGAAAGCCGAGGGATATGCCGACGGAGGCACGGTGAAGTGGAGGA
>CAZGRF010000307.1:0-5024 GCA_964527825.1 uncultured Pirellulales bacterium | reverse complement strand
CCACTACCCTTTCGCCAGCGGTGTCAGGTTGCGGTCATTGTGCTCGGACGGGACTCGGCCAGGATAGCGAGGATGCGGCTGGCGGTTTCGGGGGTTAGGCAGGTGGGTGTCTCCTGCGGGTCTGGCAGGTGGGGCGTGGCCGGAACGCCTGTGCCCGGCGTCTGGGCACTGATGATGTCCAGGCAGACTTTGCGAGTAGTCTCTCCACTTTCGCCTTGAGCCAGCGTGACCAGCTTGTTGGCAGCTTCGGCGGCGGCGCGGGCCAGGACGATGCGGCCGGCACGGTGGGCCTGAGCGATCCGCTCCTCGAACTCGGCGTTGAAGCGCTCGTCGGCCAGCCATCGGCTGTAAAGCGTCCGGCTGACATGGTGTCTGTCGAGCACCTCCTGCTCTTTCATTTCGCTCGTAAAGAGGTCCTCGATCACCGCTCGCTGTCGTCTGGTCAATGGTTTCAGTTTGGACATAGATCACCTTCGTTTCAAAGAGGTCAGTGTGAATGGGTCAACGTGCGTCCCCGGCTTTGGAATCAGGCAGCGGTCGAACGAGCCGTTTTCTCGTTGCAGGACGTTGCTCGACGGTATAGCCTGTCAGCATGTTTGGGGTTCGGCTTCTGCGCGGTCGGTCCGGCGCTGAAGCCTGGGAAGAGAAGTCTCAACGCGAAGGAGTCGCAGATGAATGTGAAAGGAATCGCAGGCCTAGTGTTGTTGGCAGCTTTGGCGGTGGTCGGCAGTGGTTGCTCGCACGGCCGGGGTGTTGAGCTGGGGGTATTCGGAACGTCGCTGGATGCCGATGACTTCGGCCAGGGCTACGGCGGCGGAGTGAAGTTGGAGTTGAACCCACTCGACCGGGTCAGCATGGACGTGCGAGCCAGTTACGTTGACTTCAGCGATACGAATGTGGACATGATCCCGCTGGAAGCGGCCGGGCTGCTGAACTTCCCCATGCTCGGCGAGCGGATCGTTCCCTACGTCGGCGCGGGTGTGGGTTACTACTGGTTCGACGGCAACGGCGCCGACATCGACAACAATGTGGGTTTCTTTCCCCTGGCCGGTCTGGAGATCGGGCTCCAGCGCCTCTCGGTCATGGCGGAGGCCCGCTGGTTGTTCCTGCAGGCCGACGTCGATCGCGCCAAGGCGGAGCTGGCCAACATCACCAAGGCCAACGTGGACGGCATCGGCATCAACGTCGGGGTACTCTATCGGTTCTGAGCATCGGTCCGTACCCAGCGCGTATGAAGCGAAAGACACGAGACAGAGCGAAGGCAAAGACGCTCGGCCTCTGGCACTGGCTGCGGCAGAATGTCGATCTGGCCATGCTCGTCGTCCTGGCTCTTGTCGTGATCGGCACGTGGGTCGTGGCCGAGCTGGCCGACGAGGTCATGGAAGGCACCACGCAGCGATTCGATGAATGGGTAGTGCAGCGGCTCCGCTCACCTCGGGACCCACGCCGGTCGATCGGTCCGGCGTGGTTCGAGGCGATGTGGCAAGACCTGACGGCCCTGGGCAGCTCCTCGGTGCTGACGCTGGTGACGCTCGGCTGTGCCGGATACTTGCTGATGCGCCGGCGCTATCGTACCTTGCTCGTTCTGGCCGTGGTAGTAGGAGGCGGCGTGGTCCTGACGTTCGGCATGAAGGCATTCTTCGACCGGCCTCGCCCGGAGTACGCCTCCAACCTGCCCTACATCGCAACCGCCAGCTTTCCCAGCGGCCATTCCATGCTCTCGGCGGTCGTCTATATGACCCTGGCGGTCCTGCTGGCCCGCACCAGCAGCGAACTATGGTTCCAGGTCTATTTCATCAGCGTGGGCCTGATCGTCACGCTGCTGGTCGGCTTTAGCCGCGTTTATCTTGGCGCGCACTACCCGACGGACGTTCTGGCCGGCTGGAGCGGCGGCCTGACCTGGGCATCCTTGTGCTGGCTCGTCGTCTACTTCCTGCAAAAGACCGGCGTCATAGAAAGACCCAAAGCACAGGATCAAGACAATCGCGTCGCATGAAGGAGCGCGCCGGTGGTAGATGAGAGTAAGACAGCGCTGATAACGGGGGCGTCGAGCGGAATCGGGGCCGAGCTAGCACGGGTTCATGCGGCCGAGGGCGGCGACCTTGTCGTGCTGGCCCGGCGCGCGGATCGACTGGAAGTAGGCGACGAAGGGGGCCAGCACGCGCAACCCAGCGGCGGCAAGGAAGGCGGGAGTGCCTCCTCTAGGCAGGCGCAAAGCGACGTCGGTGGCGATCAGTAGTTCACCCGTGATCCACCTCCGCAGATACACATGCCCCGGGCCCGGCAGGATCAGACTGAGGAAGACCGCTAGCCAGGGATCCTTTTCACTGGTTCGAAACCTCTCGAAATCACCCGTGTTGCGTTTCCAGGCAGTGCGAAATGCCGCGACCGACGATCCGATGCGCAAGGCGAAAGCGCACAGCAATGCGGCGGTGAACGCCACCAAAGGTACTTGGAGGGCCATTAGGATGGCTAAGGCCGTTATGGAGAGCAACAGCGACAGGAAAATCAGGGCAGTCGCGCTCCGCCGGAAGCGGCAGTATACGTGCCCCGCCCCAGGCAACTGCCAGGGCAAGGCAGCCGTGAGCCAGGGCTCCTTGTTGCCTCCCATTCTTTCGCTTGAATCGTCGATCGTTGTCCGCCTGAGTCTCTGCCCGTTTGGCCTGCAAGGGACCGCCGCGTCCAACATGGGCGTTTTACTCAGTCTGCGCATCAGGAGCAACGTTGTGCCGGGCGTCAGGACGTGGCAGAGGGCTACTGGACTGACTTCTCAGCTGTCGGGGTCGGATGTGCGAACGCATGCGCTTGGGCAACGTAAACTACAATCGCAGGACGCGGCTTCAGGCCGTGGCTGAGGGTAACGCGACGATGGTGGCCGAAAGCGAAAGGGATGGCAATGGAGCACTACGATTATCTTATGATTGGTGGCGGGATGACGGCCGATGCGGCCGTGCAAGGCATCCGCGAATTAGATTCGCGTGGTACGATAGGACTTATCGGTGCCGAGTCGGACCCGCCGTACAACCGGCCGCCACTGACGAAGGGCCTCTGGAAAGGCAAGCCGCTGGAGGTCATTTGGCGCAAGACCTCGGACTACAAAGTAGAGCTTCATTTGGGCCGGCGGGCCGAAACACTCGACGCTCAGCATAAGCAGGTTACCGACGATCGCGGCAACACATACACGTTCGGCAAGCTGCTGCTGGCTACAGGTGGCCGGCCGCGCCGCCTGCCTATCGGTGACGGGCACATCATCTACTTCCGCACCGCCGAGGACTACCGGCACCTGCGCGCCCTGGCAAAGCAAGGCAAACGGCTCGCCGTGATTGGGGGTGGGTTCATCGGCTCGGAGATTACCGCTGCGCTCGCCATGAATGATGTGCACGTTCTAATGGTCTTCCCTGAGAGCGGCATCGGTGCCCGTTCGTATCCGGCCGACCTGTCCGAGTACCTCAATGGTTTCTATCGCGACAAGGGCGTCGAGGTCTTGCCGAACGAGACAGTAAAGGACCTGGAAAGACGGGGCAAACAGTCCATCTTGACGACATCGGAAAAACGACAACTCGTCGTGGACGGTGTCGTCGCGGGGATTGGTGTCGAGCCGGAGGTCGAACTGGCCCAGCAGGTCGGATTGAAGGTGGACAACGGTATCGCGGTCGATGAGTTCCTGCGCACCGGCCACAGCGACATCTACGCCGCCGGCGACGTCGCCAGCTTTCACAATCCCGCGCTCGGCAAGCGACTGCGTGTCGAGCACGAGGACAACGCCAACACGATGGGCAAACAAGCCGGCCGTAACATGGCCGGACAGAGCGAGCCCTATCACCATCTACCGTACTTCTATTCCGATCTCTTCGATCTGGGATACGAGGCCGTCGGTGAGATCGATGCGCGACTGGAGACCTTCGCGGATTGGGTGGAGCCTTTCCGCAAAGGAGTTGTCTACTACCTTGAGCAGGGCCGTGTGCGTGGCGTGCTGTTATGGAACGTCTGGGACCAAGTCCCGGCCGCCCGCGCGTTGATTGCTGAGCGAGGCCCGTTCCGCCCGACGGATCTCAAAGGCCGCCTGCCGAAGAAGAGTTGAGTCTGGCGCCGCCCTTCTCATTGCGTCTACCACCGAACGCGAATCCCACTCAGCGTGTCCCCGCAGGCCGGCTTTTGCTTGACAACGCGGGCTGAATTTGGTAGACTACAGGCTGGAGTACAACGACGATGAGTGGTGAGAAACAGTCATGTCGTTTCACTCCACGGTTGTTGCCTGCAAGGGGGATGGGATCCTTACGCATGACCAACTGCGGACATGGGGGTCAGTGTTTGTCCGAGAATGTGTCCAGATCATCTGCGCCAGTCTTGACTTGATCCCCGGACTACCGAGCCGTCTGCGGACGACCATTCAGTCAAGCAGCCGGCCATTGCCCGAACAGACGGTCCATCACTCCGCGACAGGCAGGAAGGGTGTACTGGAATGGCAAATCACCAGATCGAATGTCCCTGCTGTGGCCAGATGCATGCCGTTGATGTCCCAAATCGCTTTGCCCACGTGCGGCGTGTCCACCTGAACGGCCGAGGCATGTTCCTGAACTACGTCGGCCTGTTTCGGCGGCTGTTCGAGCAGATCGAGCGACGCTGCCCCAACACCCGGCGGCCCTATCACATTGTCTGCGGCCGGACGCAACGCTGATCTCCGCCGCCGCTCCGCCCGAGCGGCGCGAGCCGGATGTTGACATTTCTTGCAGGCCCGGCCGACGGTCTTACCGACGCTGTTGCCGCGCCCAAGGCGACGACTGCACTTCTCAGGCCGTCTCACCCGGTGTTGTCATAGCTCTGTTTCCGACACAGGCAGCGAGATATAATCGTTTTGTGCGCCCATTTTGTGGGGCATGGGAGACTTATGTGTGACGTTGGAAACAGGCCTGTTTCTTTGATGGCACCGAATGAATGAACCAGCGGATGAGATCTTTGTCCAGCAGGCTTTGCAGGGCGACAGGGCAGGCTTCGCCGAGTTGATCCGGCGGTACTACCCGGCG
>CAZGRF010000306.1:0-5036 GCA_964527825.1 uncultured Pirellulales bacterium | reverse complement strand
GGTCATGCCGTGGGAATAGCCCATGGCAATTCCGCCGATGATGTTGACGCCGGTAATGATAAGACCGGCCTTGGCGTCACCTCGGATGAACTTGCTGGCCCCGTCCATCGCGCCGTAGAATTCGCTCTCCTTGACGATCTTGGCACGGCGTTCGTTGGCCTGGGATTCGGTAATGGCACCGGCATTCAGATCGGCATCGATCGCCATCTGTTTGCCGGGCATCGCGTCGAGGGTGAAGCGCGCCGACACTTCGCTGATGCGCTCGGCTCCCTTCGTGATGACGATGAACTGAATGACAACGAGGATCAGAAAGATAACCAGGCCGACCACGAAGCTCCCGCCGGCCACGAAGCCGCCGAAGGTCTGGATGATCTTGCCGGCGTCGCCGTGCAGGAGGATCAAACGCGTCGAAGCCACGTTCAAGGAGAGCCGAAACAAGGTGGTGAACAGCAACAGCGAGGGAAAGGTGGACAGCTCGAGTGGTTCGCGGGAAGAAAGCGTGATGATGAGAATCGCGATAGCCAGAGAGATGCTGCACGCCAGGAGCATGTCAAGCATGACGGTAGGCAGCGGAATAATCAACGTCGCCAGGATCGCCATCAGACCTATCGCCAGAATGGTGGTGCTGTGCGAGGCCAGAGGGCTGTCGATCAGGCCATCATCGGTCATTGGCCGTACCGGAAGGCTCGATGAGTTGGAACGATTAGCTGCCACAGCGATTGCCTATTCTCTTCTTGGTTTCCCTATCGGTCCCAACGTCATTCCTGGACCGGCCCAGGGCCGGCACCTACGCCTGTGATCTTTCTGATGCGCACCGCGAACTGGTTGTCCACCACAACGACGTCCGCTTCTGCGAATTTCGAGTCCTTGAGGAACAGGTCGGCCGGTGCTCCGATGGCTTTTTCGAGCCTGAGCACCGCGCCTGGTCCGAGCTGCAACAGACGCCGAACGGGGATTTGAGTTGTGCCAAGCACCACCGTAACGGGGACATCCATGTCGAGAAGGATGTCGAATTGGCCGGTGGACCCGGTGACCTCACTTTCATGGGCCTCGGGGAACTCCGCGGCGTGGGCGACCTTCTTGCCATCGGCCTGCGCTGCGGCATCACTGTGGTCCTGCTGTTGTTCGTTTTCCGTCGTTGCTTGAACCGTTTCGGGCATAGCCGTTCTCTCCTTTCCTTCAGTCACTTGGCGGCCGGGGCTTTCGCTGCTTTGTGCGCCGGGCTCACTGTGCATTCCGTGACGAGGACCGCGTACCGTCCGCCGGACCGAACGGGCCGGGCGCGGAAGACTGGCTGATTGTCAATAATCAGATCAACCGGTTCGTCGATTTGTTTGTTGAGCAGCATGATGTCGTCCGGGCCGAGGTCGAGAACCTCTTCGAAGCTAAGCCACGTGGAGGACAGCTTGGCCGTGATGGTTACAGGCATTTGCTGGAGATGCGCCGTCATTATGCGTTGGAGTTCCTCCTGAGACAGCTTTGCCGCTGCTTGCAGAGGCCTGCCGACCAAAGGCGCAAGCGTGCCGCAGGGCAATACAAAACGCATCTGAGAGGGTTCATTTGCCTCGGCTCTCTTGACCTCAAAAACAATCATGCAAATCTCTTCGGTCGGTTCGAATTGGACGGCCGCAGGGCCCTTCACGATATTGCCGTCGTGTTTGAAATCTTGGTGGGGTCGCAGCGTAGCGAGAAAGGTCTCGGTGATCGCAATGACAACATCTGAAAGCAGCGACTCCTCCAGTGGCGAGAGCGTTCGATTCGGGTCGTCGTCGGACCCCGAGTCGCCCAGCAGAAAAGTGACCCAGCTCAGAGCTGTTTCGGCGCCGACGCTCAGGAAGCCGCACGGGTGTTTGGGATCTGCGCCATAAGTCAGGCAGAAACTTCGATCCAACGTGATCTGATTGGGCAAGTCGTCTGCGAAATGCTGTGTCACCGATACAGGCGTGACATTGGATTCACTGCCATAGAAGTGAACGAACCTTTCGCTCAGCAGGGCTGCCACCTGACTCATAACTGCCGCCAGCCGGTCACGTTGGTCTTCGCTGAAGTAGTGCGGATCGCGCCAATCGTATTCGTTGACTTCCGGCTGCGCCTCTGCCTGAGCGGCGATCGAGCCAACGGCTGCCAGGAGCCCCTGTATTTTTGTCCTGCCCAAGTCATGAGGAGGTGCATCGGTCATTGGATCGAGAGTTCCTTGAAGAGGACCCGCTTGATGCGAGGCTTCGCGTTGGGGAAGAGGCTTTGGTTGAACGCGTCGGCGATCTGGGTCTGTATTCGACGGAGGTTTCTTTCCCCGCGAATGTCTTCGAGGCTCAAGTTGTTCAGGTACAGGGTAAGCCAGTTCTTCAGGAGGGGCTTTCGCTGTTCGAAGAAACCCGTGCCCTCCTTCTCGGTCATGCTGCTGCCAACCTCGAGCGTCAAGCCCAGTCGAACGTATCGCACGACCCCCGGTTCGTTGAGGTTTCCGATGACGGGTTCCAGATCGTAGTACCAGCTCTCTCCGGTGTCCGGTCTTTCCGCAGGTACAGGGGGCGTGAGGGTCTCGTCCGGGCTCGGCTGCTCGGCGGCCGAGACGGTCTGGGCGCTACCTCGGGCGCCGAAGAGCCGACCTACGGCAAACCCGGCGCCCGCGCAGACGGCAACAGCCAGAAGGGGAACCAGCCAGGGTACGACCTTGCCGACCAAGCCCTTCTTGGGCTGAGCCTCCTGTTCAGCGTTATGGTCCTTGTTTTCGGCGTTCTCTGCATCGGCCATTCTGTCTTCTTCCTTCCTTCATGCTTTCTTGTCGGCAACAAACAGAACTCGTCGTCGTCTCAGGGGACAGGCTCCAGGACTTCCTGTTTGCGATATCGGCGCATCTTTTCGCGCAACGTGCGGTCGCTGATCCCGAGTACCCTGGCTGCCTTGGTCTGATTGCCGGAGGTCTGGCGCAGGGTTTCGAGAATCGCGTGGCGCTCCAGGTCGGCCAGGGGAATACCTCCCACGCCGGAAAGCGGTTCGGCAGCGTGATCGGCGACGACGCTGGTCCCATTAACTCCCTCGCGGCTTGGGTCGTACTGCGGCAGCGGCTGAAGCTCATCGAATATCCACGAGACATCGGCCAGAGACAAGGTCGAGCCGGCGCCGAGAATCAATGAAGTCAGCACGACGTTCCGAAGCTGACGCACATTCCCCGGCCACGAGTATTCGGCGAGTATTTCCATCATGGCGGGGTCCAACCGAGTGATTCGTCTCTGGGCCTCGCGTGCGTAGAGGTTGACAAAATGCCAGACTAACTCAGGCAGATCCTCGCGGCGTTCGCGCAATGGCGAAACCACGATGCGCGCGGTGCTGAGTCGGTAGTACAGATCGGAGCGAAAACGACCCATCTGCACCTCGTGGGGCAGATCGCGATTCGTCGTGCTGATGATGCGGATGTTGACCTTGATGTTCTCGTTGCCGCCGACCCTTTCGAACTCCTGCTGTTCGAGGACGCGCAGAAGCTTGGCCTGGAATCTTGCGGGGGTCTCCGTGATCTCATCGAGCAGGAGTGTCCCGCCGTGAGCCATCTCGAAGCGGCCTTTGCGCTGGGCATAGGCGCCGGTAAAAGCGCCCTTCTCGTGCCCGAAGAGTTCGCTTTCGAGCAGCGTGTCGCTCAAGGCTGCACAGTTGACGCGTACGAACGGACCCAGCGCGCGTTTGCTCTTGTGATGGATCAGGAGTGAGATCATTTCCTTGCCGGTTCCGCTTTCGCCGCTGATCAAGACCGGCACGGATGTTGGAGCGATCCTCTCCGCCAGGGTGACGGTCTGCACGAGCTTGGGACTTCTGCCCACAATCTGATAGAGGCAACGGTCTCCTTCTTGTGCCGAGGCCACCGTTGCTACAGAGCGATTGGGCAAGAGGGTCGCGAGGATATCCTCGAGTGTCTCACGATTCAGAGGCTTGAGGAGGAAGTCGCGGCAGCCGGCCTGTATCGCTCTTACCGCCGTCTGCGTGCCGATGCGGAGGAGGCCATTGACGCCGGCCCTTGGCGCGTCTTGGCTGTTCGTGGCGCCGGCCCAGTCATGAGAACTCGCCACCATCACTACAGGTATCTCGGGAGTATGCGACTGGATGGCCTTGAGCAAGTCAAAACCGGTGGGGCGTTCCTGCGCATTTCCGAATCGAGTGCTGATGAACGCCAGGTCGTACCTACTCCTGTTCAGTAGATCGAGTGCGGCCTTCTTGTGAGAGGCCAACTGGGCACTGATACCCTTACGAGCCAGAATCTCGAGCATGAAACGAGCCGTTTCAGGCTCATCTTCGACGATCAGCACGTTGATGTTGTCGTACTGCTGCTGGATCCTATCCTCACTGTCACCAGCGATGTAGCTCACGCTCAAAAGCCTCCTACTGTCGTCATTGCTGAATGGCGCATTACCTTCGCCGACGCTCCGTCACCGAGATTGCCCCGACGATGTCAATTGCTGGGGTTTGGCTGTCAGGTACCAGGTGATGAGCCGGCCATGGGCTGCGGCCAGTTCCGTCCACGGCGAGTCGGGATAATCGGCAACCAGCTTCAAGTACATGTCTCGCGCGCGTGTCATGTCGGTCTCTCGGAGACAATTGCCCAACTGGAAGAGAATCCAGGCACGATCCTCACTCGCGGCCGGATCGCCGGAGGCCGTCAGGGCAAGTGCCCTCTCATAGAAGGTGGCGGCCTCAATCGAATGGCCGCTCAGGAACAGAAGCTCTGCCATTTCGAGGGGATCACGCACCCGATTGGCGGGATCGTGCAGCACGCCACTGAGCTTTTCCAATGTTGCCGGCCGCAAGGATCCGCTGAGTTCGGCGGATGGGGTTGTTACTGGCGTCCGCTGAGCCGTCATGCCCGGCCCGGCTTCAGCGATCGGGGCGGCAGGCGTGGATGCTGCCCGGGGCTTGGGTTCGATGGGTGAGGAGAATGCGGGCGTGACCTCATTGCTTTCGAACTTCAAGGACCGGACTTTCTGTATGAGGTCTTTCAGCTCTTCTCGTGCGTCCGCGTCCTGGTTTGGATCAGGGGCTGACACGCG
>CAZGRF010000305.1:0-5037 GCA_964527825.1 uncultured Pirellulales bacterium | reverse complement strand
ATCCCGCGAATCCCGATGTCGGCCGGATGCGAATAGTGCTCCCAGTATCCCTGGCTCATAATAGCTACCCAATGAAGGCGCAGAACGACGCTCAGCCTCGGCATCTTACCGGCCGAAGGCCTGTCGTGAAACAGGGATTTTGCCTGACAGGTCTGCCCGGCGCGTCTTGCCGCCTCTACTTGGACTGCAGTTCGGTTGACCAGCCGGTTTCGTTATGGCCGGACGACGTATCCCGCGCCTTGACGCGGAACCGATGGAACTGACTCTTGCGCCCCACCAGCCGGGTGTATTCGCGCGATGCTTGCCAACCGCTGCTGAATCCGGGCTCGGTCGTGCACTCGAAGTAGTATTGAACGTCCGCGCTGTCGTCGGTGGCTTCGACTGCCGTCATCGTGGCGTAGTAAGTGAAGGCACCGCCCCCGATATTGATCTCTTTGGGCACGGACTCCCACTGCATCGGGTCGGGTGTGGGCGGCTGGAGGTCCGCAGTGACCTCGGTCGAGAAGCCCGTCATATTGTGCCTGGGCGACTTATCTCGTGCCCGCGTCCTGAAGACGTACTGGCCGTGCGGAAGCGAAGTCACCTCATACGTCCGCTCGTCCTGCCAACCGCTGCTGCGGCTTGGATGCGACGTACACTCGAACTGGTACTCTACACCGCTGGCGTCCGTGGCCGCCGTCGCCACCATGCGGATGGACGTCGCCGAGACGGCATGGGGCGGCTCTTCCCACGTGGACGGATTGGGAGACGGCGACATCAGATCGTCAGCCGCCGTCGTGGCGCTGGCCGTCTCCGACCAGTCCGTCTGCAGTTGGTTGCCCCGGTTTCGTGCCTTGACGCGGTACCAGACGGTGACCTTGGGATCCAGTCCCGTGTCTTCCCAACGGGGCTCCTCGCCTGCAGCGAACGTCACCCACCCGCTGTTGAACCGTGGGTCGTAATAGTCTTCGAAGTAGTATTGGACTCCGGTCCCATCCGTGGACATGGCGGTCGTGGCCACCATGGCAATCGTGGAAGTCCCAATCGCATAGGGCTTGACGGCCCACGTCATCGGGTTGGGCGTCGGCGGGCGCGGGGCAGCCGACCCTTGGCGCCAGGAGGAAGCCAGGAGCACGACGTCGTTGAAATCGACGGCCCCGTCACGGTTCAGATCCTCAGCGAGCAGGTGCTTCTGGAGGAGCCACTTGTCGGCCAGCCGCTCCATGTCGCCGAGGCCGATGTAGCCGTCATTGTTCAGGTCCGCAAGATCACCCAGAACGGATAGTGACATGCTCGCCTGAGACGTCCCGCCGTAGGCGCCGTTATTGACCCGCAAACCGTGCGGCCACAGTTCCGCGGCCCAGTCCGACGCCGGATCACCAGCATCGATGCACGGGCTGGTCACAGTGTCGGCAACCCAGCGATCGGCCGTAAGGTCCCAACGTCCGGCCCGCGACCTGAGGTGATAGTCGCCACCGACCCAGGTATCGTCACCAGTGTCCGAGGGGGTACCCTGGTCATCCCAGTATCCGTCTTGCGCGAACAGCGGGTTGACAACGCTGTCTCCAAGCCCGACGATTGCATCCCCGCCCAGATTGCCGCCGTCATTGTCCCAAAAGGTATTGTACACGCTGGCGCACCTGCCCAAGACCCCACCGCCCACAAGGGCCGTGTTGGCGGCAATGATATTGTTGCAGACCAAACCAGGGCACAAACACAATCCGCCTCCCGAATCCCCGGCTGCGTTCCCCACAATGGTGTTGTTGCAGATCGAACCGTTACAGATGTACAGCCCGCCGCCGCCCCACTTGGCTCTGTTGCCCGCAATGATGTTGTGGTGAATCCAGCCGCCACAGTTGTAGAGCCCACCACCCTGGGTGGCTGAGACGTTGCCAACGATCGTGTTGCCGGCGATCTCGCCGTTGCAGAAATACAGGCCGCTGGCGTTGCCGTTGCCGGAGATCATGTTGCCCTGAATCAGGCCGTCACAGTACGCGATGCCAGCGCTGTTTTGCATGATCGTATTGCCCTGAATCAGGCCGTCACAGGCGTAGATGCCCTCCAGGCTGTTCGAGACGATAGTGTTGTCCACGATCGTAGGCGAGGCACCTCGTTCCCCGACGATGCCCGACTCCGCGCAGCCGCGAATGACATTGCCGGAAATCGTCGGGGCCGAGGCCGCACAGTAGATGCCGTGCCCCGTTATGGTGAAACCCTGCAGGACCGCCCGACTGTCTTCGGCGAAGTCAAAGACCACGCTGGCGCCGGAGCCGCTCGTGATCACGGTCTCCCGCACCATACTGGGATCGTTCGGGTTCGAGCTGCGCACGGTTACGCGTCGCCCGTTGAAGGTGACCTGCTCGCCATAGGTGCCCGGCAGGACGACAATGACGTCGTCCTCCGATGCGCTATCGATGGCGGCTTGAATGGTCCGAAAGTGCGCCGGCCCATTGTCGTCGACCGTAATGGTTGCCGCGGAACATGGAACGACCAAAAGCAGCGCTGCCAATGCCAAGAGAATATGCTTGCCCATGTGTCAATCCGTCCTCCTATTTATCCCGTGTCGGGCCCTATTATACAAACAACTGCCCTTCTCTCCAACGATATTGCGGGCTTCGGCCAGTTCCATCGTCCCGAGTCGAAGGTCCGTGCCGCCGAAGGCCGACCGATTCTCAAAGCTGCACGGCCGCCTGAAGCCTGCCCGCCAAGCAGAGGTTCCCGGCCGTATCGACGCACGCGACCGTGTCGCCAAACCAATCTGTGACTACGAGCCCGCCTCCGGTGGGGTCACAATACGATAGCTCGCTCAGGATCCCGCGAATGCACATATTCCCGTCCGGGTCGATGTAGCCGGCGATACTCTGATCGGGACAGTAAACGACAAAGGCCCCTGCAGGCGGTACGCATTCGACGCCGGTTGTCAATCCGCCCTGGAGAATGAGGTTGCCGACATCGTCGAACTCGGCAACGACATTGCCCAAACGTCCCGTAACGGAGAGAACCGCTGTCCCGGGGGCCACCGGTGTCAAGGGACCCGTGTCTGCCAGGAGCGAATACGTCTGATCGTACAGCGGCAGACTCGTGCCCCACACGGTAATCAGCCAGAGCCCCTCGGCGGGTTCCGGGACGTACACCTGCTCGACATTGTTTGTATGGTCCGCGCGGACGCACTCAGCAGGCTCTGCGGGCGAGTAAGGGTTCACCGTCCACGGAAAGCGCCTCTGTCCGGATGGCCCTATCACGACCAGATCCAGGTCATTGACCAACGTATAGGCCGCCAACGGATCGGCCGGAAAGTCATCCCAGACCAACGTAATCCTCAACTCACCGTGGCCGGGCGGAACGTCGAGCATGTAGACATTCCGTTGACTCTGTTGCAGGATCCTATCCTCCACGATCATCGCATCGAGCGTATCGCCGCGCACCAAATCGATAGACTTCTTCGCATTGATCAGGCCGTACCCATAAGCATAATCGGGACCCTCATTGCCCAAATCCGTCGCCGTCTGGATCAGAATACCCTTCAACGTCGAGGGCAGCGGATCGGCCTCGTGCAGGCCGCGCCAGTCCTCCAGGACCAATGCCATGGTCCCCGACACCGACGGCGCCGCCAAGGAGGTGCCGCAGGCCCCGCCGTAGCGGTTGCCCGGCAGCGTGGACCAGATGGCCCCTCCGTTGCGGACCTCGCAGCCGGGGGAAACGACGTCTGGTTTGATGCGGCCGTCTTCGGTCGGCCCCTTGTTGCTCCACGACCACAGAGAGTTGTCGTCGGAATTGGTGGCCCCCACGGTGACAACGTTCTTGCCGACCGCGGTACAAAGGATATTTCCCCAGCCACCTTCGTTGCCGGCGGCCCACACCATCGGAACGGGCTTGCCCAGCGTACCGCGCACGATCGCGTCAATCGCCGCAGTATAGTCCTTGTACACGTGCCACTCGACCTTGCCCCACGAATTGTTGATGATGTCGACATCATATATGTCGATGGCCGTCTGACATTGCTCGCGCAGCTCGGCCACGTTTTCCCATGAGTGGAAAGACACCAGTGTCGCCTTCGTCGCCATGCCCCGGTATCGGCGGTCCGCCAACAGACGGCCGTCGCCGATGATCGTCCCAGCCACCTGCGTAGCATGGTCGCCGACCGGCCATGTATCGTCGACGTTGACTACCCGACCAGTCAAATCCACGTGATTGGCGTCGGGGTGCTTCGACTCGCACTGGCCGACCACGACACCCGCGCCGGTCAGGTTGTACGGTTCCGCCTGCACGGGATTGACGCTGATTGTGGTCCGCACGCCGTCGTTGAGATCGACCGACTCATAGTGCTGGTCGATCCACTTGACTGCGTCAGACGATGCCAGGCTATTGATGGCGGCCGCCGGCAAGCAGACAACGAAGCTGATGTCCGCATCGCTGCGGCGCATGACTGTGCCGCCATGCTCGGCAATCAACGCCGGGGCGGTTTCCGCAGAGACATCGTCGAAGAAGGCTACGATGAGCTTGGCTTGACCGGCGCCCGCTGTCGAATACGCGTTGATGCCCCCTTCCCTGATCGAGGGAGCGATCTTGTCTTCGGGCAGGATCTTTGCCACGGCTCGGACCCCCGGCAGCGACGCGATCTGATCGGCCCTGTCCAAGGGGATGCTGGCCAGCCAGGCGCGATTCGGAATGTAGGACAACAATTGGACACCCGCCTCGACGAGGGCGACGCGATACTTCACGGTCGGCACATCGTCGAGTTGGAGGATGACGTGGATCCTGCCTGATAGGTCAGGCTCGCAGCCGCGCAAGAACTCATCGACCCCGGACGTGGGAACAAAACGTCGCGATTTGAGGATCACCTCGTCGTCGGCGAAAGCACGTCCGGCAAGCAGCAGCGCGATCACCATACCGGCCGATACACCTGCCTTCCTCATGATAGTCCTACTCCTCCGTCGTGGCCTCGCGTGGATTCGTGCACTTCGTTACCCCCATTGTCCCATCAGCCGGACCTCACACAGACCTGCCAAAGACCCAACGCACATATCTGCCAAGGTCCCCCGGGCCCTGCGGTCCTTC
>CAZGRF010000304.1:0-5072 GCA_964527825.1 uncultured Pirellulales bacterium | reverse complement strand
TCCTTGTCGCTGAAGTCGAGCTTCTCGCTGCCAATGATCTGATACGTTTCATGTCCCTTGCCGGCGATCAGGACAATGTCCTCCGGACGGGCCCTTTCAATCGCCTGCTCGATCGCCTTCTTACGATCTGGTTCAACCGTGATTGCTTCCGACCTGGGATTGCGAAAGCCGGTGACGATGTCGGCGATGATGGCACTGGGGTCCTCCGTTCGCGGGTTGTCGCTGGTGACCACGACCGCGTCGGCCAACTCTTCGGCGACTCGGGCCATGCGCGGTCGCTTGGTCTTGTCCCTGTCGCCACCGCAGCCGAAGACAACGATGAGGCGACCTTTGCACAGGGGCTTCAAGGTCTCCAGGACATTCTTCAGGGCATCGTCCGTGTGCGCGAAGTCAACGATGACGGAGAACGGCGCATTGCCGACCTTCTCCAGGCGTCCAGGTATCGCCTGCAACGACGAGAGCCCGGCCGCGACCGTTTCCAGATCGAGGCCGGCCGCCAGACACAGTCCTGCGGCGGCCAAGTGATTCGCCACGTTGTACTTGCCCACGAGGGGTGTCACAACCTGCGCTCGGTGCCCGCCGCACTCCAACGTGAAGCGCGTTTCTTCCACCGTCATGGACTCGACATGGGCCGTGATGTCGGCGGGCGCACCGACGGCGTACCACCGGATGCGGGCCTTCGTCTGCCGCGCGATGGCCTGCGCTTCCGGCGCCTGGGCGTTCAGCACGGCGGTGGCGGTCGGCGCCAGCGACGCGAACAGCCGGGTCTTGGCGGCCAGGTAAGACTCTTTGGTCCTGTGGTAGTCCAGATGGTCACCCGAGAGATTGGTGAAAGCCGCCGCCTGGAAACTGACGCCGGCCAGGCGCTCCTGGCTCAGCGCGTGGCTGCTGGCTTCGATCACCATATACTCGGCGCCGGCGTCCACCATCTGTCCCTGCATCTCGGCGACGGTGAGGCTGTCGGGCGTGGTCAGCGATGCGGGCACAATACCTGAACCGGTGTCGTAGACAACCGTTCCCAGCAGGCCGCACCGCCTGCCGGCGTGCTTGATGCACGCGTGGACGAGGAACGCGACAGTAGTCTTGCCATTCGTGCCGGTCACCGCCAAGTTGGTCAAGCGCGCCGCAGGATTGCCCTTGGCGGCCTGAGCCAGCAGGCCGACCGCTCGGGCTGGGTCCCGCACGGCGATCCGTGCCTGCGCGCCTGCGGCCCCACGATCATCTTGACAGACAATGTACCCGGCCCCGTTGGCCAGGGCTTGGTCGATGAAATCGTGTCCGTCACAGGTTGCGCCTTTGACGGCGACGAAGATATCACCGGGGCGCACGAGCCGCGAGTCTACGCGCACCTGCGGTGCGGCGTGCGAGGAAACCGAAGTCAGCAGTTCATCGAAGGTCATGGTTCACACTCTTGGCGGCGCGTTCTGCCAAACCGGCCTGACGTCTTGGGAGCGGCTATTCTACGCCGCGAGCCCGGAGGGTGCAACAACGCAGCGCCCGCCTGCGCGCGGGGGCGCTTCACTCTCTCTATCGGCAGCCGCGGCGATTTGGGATGAAAAACGCCTGGGCAGCGCCTATAATGGCGCTCGCGACGCGAACGGCCTCGGGCGCGGGCAGTATGGATTGCGGAGGCTCACGACGGGTTGGCAAGCTGCAACATGTTTTCCGGGAAGAGATAGAATGGCCAAGACAAAATGCTTGAGCATCGCCCTCTTGCTCATCTGGATCGCTCTGCCTGCGCAGGCACAGGAAGAAACGGAATACCTGGCTGTGTTCATGCAAGGCAAGAAGGTCGGCCACGCGGTCGACACCCGCCGCGTCGAAGGCGACAAGGTCACTACGAGCCAGGACGTGAGCATCACCATTACCCGCCTGGGCATCCCGCTGACGGTCAAGATGAGCGAGACCAGCGTCGAGACCACCGATGGTAAGCCCTTGAGCTTCGAGTCGGTGCAACTGCTGGGCTTCATGACGATAAAGGTCTCCGGCGTGGTGGACCCCAACGGCGCCGTCCGACTGACCTCGACCTCGATGGGTCCCCCGCAAACCAGCACGATGCCCTGGCCCAAAGGGGCGCTTATGGCCGAGGGTTTGCGCCTGCTGACCCTCCAAAAGGGACTCGACGCCGGCACCGCGTACACAGTGAAGATCTTCACTCCCAGCATGATGCAGGCCCTCGATGCCGACGTCGTCATCGGCCAGACCAAGAACGTGGACCTGCTCGGCCGCGTGGTGAAGCTGACCGAGGTCACGACGACCTTCAACGCTCCGACGACCGGTCGGATCACGAGCACAGGCTACGTCGACGACGCGCTGCGGACGTTGAAGAGCACGGTGCCGATGGCCGGCATGCAGATCGAGATGGTCGCGTGCACCAAGGAGTTCGCCCTGGGCGACAACGACGTGCTGGAGCTGATCGGCGCGATGTTCGTCGATAGCCCGGTGTCGCTGGAGGACCCGGGCTCGGCCGCGTCGATCACGTACTGGCTCGCTCCGGACGCCGGAGCGGAGTTTACCATCCCTACGACCGACAACCAGACTGCCGAGCGGCTCGCCGACGGCCGGATCAAGCTGATCGTCAAGCCTGTTGCGGCCGGTGGCGGGACCTTTCCGTACCGAGGCGACGATCCCGCGCTGCTCGAAGCGGTCAAGCCGACGCTCTTCCTCCAGAGCGACCGTAAGGAGATCGTCGATCTGGCCCGTAAGGCCGTCGGCAACACGAAGGACGCGGCCGAAGCCGCCAGGCGGATCGAGGCGTTCGTAGCGGACTACATCGAGAACAAGAACTTCTCGGTTGGCTACGCCTCTGCGGCCGAGGTGGCCGCCAGTCGGCAAGGCGACTGCTCCGAGTTCGCGGTCCTGACCGCAGCGCTGTGCCGCGCCGTCGGCATTCCGTCGCAGGTCGTCGCCGGCATCGCTTACGTCAAGGACTTTGCGGATCATGAAGGCTTCGGCGGTCACGCTTGGGTGCAGGCATACATTGCCGGCAAGTGGGTCGGCCTCGATGCGGCCTTCCAGAGCGGCCACCGCGGCGGCTACGACGCCGGCCACATCGCTCTGGCGGTCGGCAACGGCGAACCCGCCGACTTCTTCAACGTAGCCTCCACCCTCGGCTGCTTCAAGATCGAGAAACTCGCCGTCCAGAAACGCGATTGAATAGAATTCGATTTGAGAACAGAAGCTCATGAAGACGGTTGCAGTGTCGAACCGGTTGGGGTTGATCCTGCTTGCTTCGCGGCCGCAGTTTCTGGCGGCCAGTGCGGCGCCGATCCTGGTCGGCTCGGTCCTGGGCTTCACGGCCGCAGGAACCTTCAACATGGGCTTGTTCATCCTGGCTCTGCTGGCGATCATGGCGATCCACGCCGGGGCCAACGTGACCAACGACTATTTCGATCACCTCTCGCGCAACGACTGGGTCAACGAGAACCCCACGCCCTTTTCCGGCGGGCGGCGGTTCATCCAGCAAGGTCTCCTCTCCCCGCGCGCCACCCTACTGGCCGGGCTCGGCTATCTCACGCTGGGCTGCGGCGTTGGGCTGGTGATCGTGGCCCTGACGCGAAGTGCGTTTGTACTGGGCCTCGGCCTGGCGGGCGCGCTGGGCGGCTACTTCTACACCGCCGGACCGGTTCGCCTGGGCTATCGCGGCGTTGGGGAGATCATCATCGGCATCCTCTTCGGCGTGCTGCCGGTTTATGGTGCGTATTATCTCCAGACGCGAACGATCGACGCCCTGCCGCTGCTGCCGTCGCTGATCGTCGCCATCCTCATCTTCCTGGTGATCTTGATCAACGAGTTCCCCGACCTCGCCGCCGACCGGCACGTGCGCAAGCGCACGCTGGTCGTCTGGCTGGGCGTGCCGCGCAGTGCGTGGATCTACCGGATCACTCTGGGCATCAGCTATGTCTTGGCCACCCTGATGCTCGCGCAGCAAGCGACGTTCTACGCGGGGCTGTTCTACCTGCTCACGTTGCCGTTAGCCATCTTCGCCATGAAGTCCGCGAACGCCAAGGACCTGTCCACGCCCGGCCTGTTCCGCGCCAACCGGAACACCATCCTCCTGCACACCCTCGGCAGCGTGGTCTTAGCCGCCGGCTTGCTCGTGCCAGGCCTATTGGGCTGACATCAGCGGATGAGCTTGATAATCTCGGCCAGATCGTTGGGGGCCTCGATGGGGGGGTTGCTGAATTCGCCTTGCCGGTCCTTGTGATAGTTGACGGTGACGTTGGGGTCCTTCAACGCGTGGCCCGTCAGGACGCACGCGACGCGCTCGTCCTTGCCGATAGTGCCGTCGGCCAGCAGGTGCTTGAGTCCCGCAACCGTCGCGGCCGAGGCCGGCTCGCAGCCGAGACCGTGCTTGCCGATCAGCGCCTTGGCGTCGCAGATCTCCTTGTCGGTCACGGCCAGGACCACGCCCTGACACACGTCGATCGCGCGCAGGCATTTCTTGAGGTTCACGGGCCGGGAGATTTCAATCGCCGAGGCGCACGTGTGCGGCGAGAAGTGCCGCGCGGTCAGGTCGGCGTAGTAGTCGTCGATGATCTGCTGGTTGACGTTGCCATCGTTCCAGACGAGCCTCTTGTTGTTGACGATGTCGGTGAGCGTGTCGGCGCCGGTGGCGTTGATGATCGCCATACGCGGGACGCGGTCGATCAGGCCGAGCTGCTTGAGTTCCAGAAAGGCCTTGCCGAACGCGCTGGAATTGCCGAGATTGCCGCCCGGCACGACGATCCAGTCGGGCACTTCCCAGCCGAGGCCCTCGATGATGCGGTACATGATCGTCTTCTGGCCTTCGAGGCGGAACGGGTTGAGCGAGTTGAGCAGGTAGAGCCCCAGCTCGGTGCAGACGTCCTGGACCTGGCGCATACAGTCATCGAAGTCGCCCTGAATCTGGATCGTCTGGGCGCCGTAGTCCATCGCCTGGCTGAGCTTGCCGAACGCGATTCGGCCGGAGCCAATGAAGACGGTGCACTTCAGGCCGCAACTGTGCGCGTAGAGCGCCACGGCCGCCGACGTATTGCCTGTCGACGCGCACGCGCAGGACTTCGCGCCGACCATCATCGCGTGACTGAACG
>CAZGRF010000303.1:0-5073 GCA_964527825.1 uncultured Pirellulales bacterium | reverse complement strand
GCCAGTAGATCGCGTACTTCTGGTTCCAGAGGCGGTAGTAAGGCACGAGCGTCACGTCCTCGGGTCGGCCGACACCCGCCGTGCGGAACGTCAGCGCTTGGCCTTCAACCGGTTTGATCCAGGTGGCGGGCTCGTGCTGGGCCGTGACAATCACCGGCGCCTCGGCGATACGGTCCGGGGGAAACTTGAACCAGTTGTCGCTCGTGTAGACCATGCTCTCCGGCACATCGGCCGGGGCCAGTTCACCCGCCAGGACGAGCGGCCCGTACATGACCGCGACCAGGTTGGCGTCGTCGGGCATGGGACACAGCCACAGGCTCATCGGCATCGTCATCTCGACGCGGTCGCCGTTTTTCCACTGGCGCCGCATTGACAGGAACGAGCCGGGCTGGGCCGTCACCGGCTGGACCGTCCCGTTGATCTTGAGCGTCACGCCGCTTGTCCAGCAGGGCACGCGTAGACGCATCTCGAACGCGGTTGGCTTGGGCGCCTTGACAACGAGCGCGGCGGTGTCACTCTCGGGAAAGCTCGTTTCCTGGCGGATGGTGACACCCTGGTCCTTCCAGTTCAGCTCGCTGGCGATGAACAGGTTGACCCAGAGCGTGTCGCCTTTGTGAAAGTAGATCGAATCGCCATACTTGGCGTGGTTCTCCATACCGGTGCCAGTGCAGCACCAGAACGAATTCCGCGGCGTGTTGAAGTACTTCCACCGGCCGGACGCCAGCGTGACGAAGTACATCATCATCCCGGTCTGCGGGTCCTGTGTCGAGAGGATCGAGTTGATCAGTGCCTTCTCGTAGTAGTCGGCGTAGTCGGCGCGAGGTTCCCAGGCGAACAGGTGGCGCGTCAGCTTGAGCATGTTGTAGGTGCAGCAGGTCTCCTGCGTGTGGTTGCCGAGCATATTGGCCAGGTGATAGGGTGCGCTGCGAAAGTGCTCGTCGTAGGAGGTGCCGCCGGTGCAGTAGGTCCGGCCGTGAACCACGGAATCCCAGAAGAATTCCGCGACGTGCCGGTCGTTGGGGTCGCCGGTCAGCTCGTACTGCCGGGCCGAGCCAATCATGTTCGGGATAAACGAGTTTACGTGCTGGCCGGTCAGCTCGTCGCGGTGCAGCAGCAGGGGATTGTTGTAGGCGTCGGCGTTGAAACGCTCGGCGAGCGTCAGCCATTGCTTCTGGCCGGTGACGCCGTAGAGGTTGGCCAGCGTTTCGTTCATACCGCCTTGCTCGGTGCTGTTGAGCATCGCCTGCATCGCGTCACGGTCGAGTGGGTCGAGACGGCCCTTGGCCCACGACGCCATGCCTTGAGCGACATCGAGAGCCTGGGCGTTGCCACAGTAGACGTACATGTCGATCAGGCCCGCGTAGATCTTGTGCAGGGTGTACCACGGCGCCCAGACGCGCTGCCGGGCAATGACGCGGTCGATCAGCTCCTCGGGGTAGGCGCTGAGATAGCCCGTGCCCATCTTCTTCTGACACTTGGCCAATTCCTCGACGATCGCATCGGCTTTGGCCTTGAGCTTCTCGTCGCCCGTGCTGGCGACCATCAGGGCGCAGGCGGAAAGGTAATGTCCCATCGTGTGCCCACGCAGCTCCATGCGCTCCCAGCCGCCCAACGGCGTACCGGGCGTGTCCAGCTCGGCGGTCTTGCGAAAGTACCACAGCAGCCGGTCCGACTCCAGGTCGTGCAGGTACTTCTGCGTCCGCAGCATGGCGTCGCGGAAGGGTCCGTCCAGCAGCCGCACGTCGCGCACGTCGAATGGCTCGGCCTGCAACGTGACGGCCTCTCGCCCGCTGGGCCAGAGAGCGGCGCGGGCAATCACAGCGGAACAACCGAATACCAGGACTATCGACAACATCTGCATACCGTGTCGCTTACCCATGATGTCTTCCCTTCATGACGAAAGAACGTATCTTGTGACCGCAGGCACACGTGAAGACCTTAGCATACCTCGCGGCCCGTGTAAAGCCATACCCACGGGCCGACAATGCCGCTCTGGATCATCACGCGAATCGGACATCGAGCGTCAGGGCACGGGCGAGCAATTCCTTGTACTTGGACCGTGGGATCTCGACCGCGCCAAAGCGTTTCAGGTGCTCCGTGGTGAATTGCACGTCGAACAGGCTGAAGCCATTTCGGTTGAGCCGCTCGACGAGATGCACCAGGGCAATCTTGCTGGCGTCGGTCCGGCGGCTGAACATGCTCTCGCCGGCGAAGAGGCCGCCCATAGCGACGCCATAGACACCGCCGGCCAACTCGGCCTCCATCCACGTCTCGACGCTATGGGCGAAGCCCAATTCGTGCAGCCGGCAATACGCCTCGACGAGCTCCGGACTGATCCAGGTCTGTTCACGTCCCGGCGCCGGCTCGGCGCATTTGGTCATGACCTGCCGGAACGCGGTGTCGCAGCGCACGGTGAAACCGCCGCAACGAAGGCGCTTGGCCAGCGAGCGGGACACATGAAAGCTCTCCAGAGGGATGATCGTCCTGGGCTCGGGATCGTACCAGTAGATCGTGCCATCCTCCTCGGCCATGGGGAAGCAGCCCTGGCAATAGGCACTCAACAGAATCGACGGCGTCAGGCTCATCGCTCTTGTCACCCCGGCCCGAACCGATACCGGTCGCCCTGCGTCTCGACGCTAAAACCCCAACCGCTCGGGCGTCGATGCCTTTCCCGGGCGACCGCCTTCTTCAAAGAGTTCCAGGGCTCGGTCGAGTGCGGCCTGAGCTGCCTGCGGATCGTCCGCCCAGACGAGGATGCTCCACAGATTGTAGTAGACATCCAGGTTTTGAGGCGCCATCTCCACCGCGCGTCGCGCCGCTTCCACAGCGAGACCGGCGTTGCCTTGAGAACGGTGCGCCTGGGATATCAGGAGCCAGGCGGAGACGGAATTGGGGTCCTCTCTCAGCAATATGCCGGCAATGGACAAAGCTGCCTTGGGGTCCTTGGCGTCAATGGTCTGCAACCCCGTATGCAGGAGCTCTCTCTCGATCGAGCGTTTCGCAATCAACAGCGCCGGGTAGTCCGGAATGATCTTCAGGCCTTGCATACAGTACGTGAGGCTTTCGTTGTACATTCCCGCAGTCTGCGATCGCTGAACGTAGACTGCTGCCTTCCGCACCTTGTCGAATTGATCGAGCCATTGCTGCTTGCGTGCATCGTCGATACCGGTCCAGTCAAGATGCCGGTACACCGAGTCGGAGCGCACGGCCTCGAAGAAGTCTCTCAGTGCGCCGCGGCCGGCGGGATCGAAGACGGTAGTGAATTCGATAAAAGGCCGGTCGTCCGTATTGACCGTGCATTGCTTGACGTAGCGCTTGATATCCTGCTCGTCGGCAATATAGCAACTGAGCACGTCGACGACATCGCGCAGATGGATCTTGGCAAGGCTCTCACTCACGGCCGGTTTGTCGAGCTCGTTGACGATGTGTTGAATCGAAAAACGCTGCGGCTGGTCGGAGCCGACAATCACGAAGAAGTGGGCCGGCTCGGGTGTCGGGTACCAAAGCGTTACATACGGGAAGACGGCCGTCATCGTGCCGATCACGCTATTCACCACGCCGCGGCTTTCCGTGGCGTAAGTGTCTATCCACGACATGAACATGCCATGTTCATTGAGATGTTCGCGTGCGCATTCGAAGTAGTCCTTGGTGAACAGCGATCCATTTTCGGCAAAGAGGCTCATACCGGTGCAGTCGCTCATGATGACGTCATACGACTGCTCCGTAAGATGTAAGTAGTTCCTGGCGTCCATGTAGATCATGTTCACGACCTGGTCGAGTCTGTCTCCCAAGTTGAGCTCGCGGAAATACTGAAGGGCAACTTGGACGACCTCCGGCGCGATCTCGGCGCAGTCGATCGCGTCGATGCCGTGCATGGCGAGACACGCGGTGCTCTCACCCGTGCCGAAGCCCACCGACAGCGTCCGGTTGGCGTAGCGATTGAGCAACACGGGGAAATGCCCGAGCATCTTCTGGTCCCCGCGAAATCCGCGCGACGTGCCGGCCACGATGCGACCCGAGGTATACAGGTACAACGCGCCGTACTTGGGGTCCTTGTGAATGGAGACGGTGGTGTTGATTCCCTCCTGCATCGCCACAATCTCATGGCCGAAACCGCGCCCCGACAAGGCAACCGATCTGACGAAGAGATCGTTGGGGATGTGGGCGGCGCACAGGGAGACGAATACAGCGGCAACCGGGATGACGCCGCGCACGGTCCATCTGCGCGTCGCCCGCAGCACGAACGCGAACCACATGATCGCGGCGACCCACACCACGATCAGCCCCAAGGCCAACACGGACGCTTGCAGTCCCAGCAGAGGAATCAGGACGAAACCGGTCAAGAGCCCTCCCAGCACGGCCCCGACGGTGTTGATGCTGTAGGAAAACCCGGTGGAGGCGCCCACCCGATGGATACGATTGACCCAGGCCTGCACCATCATGGGAAAGCCTATGCCCATGACGAGCGAGGGGAGCAAGAACAGGATGGTGCACTGGACCAGGGGCTCGACCATCCGCAACGGGAATACCTTGGTGACAAGAGACAGCTCCGGTTGTGCGGCAGCCCAGGGCAACAGATGGTAATTGCACAGGTCCAACCAGGGTATGTACGCGACGCCCGTTGCTCCGAGGACAAACAACACCGCTGAATAGGCGGCGGCGGGGTCCTTCAAGTGTCGCACCGCCCGGCTGCCGATCATGGTCCCGATCACGTTGCCGACGAGGTACACCGTCAGCACGGCGCTGAACACATACGTGAACGTCCCTATCGAGTGCACGATGCTGCGCATCCACAGCAACTCGTACCCGATGCAGGCAAATCCGCTCAGGAAGAAACCGCAGGCCAGCAGCGCCAGCCCGAAATGATGGCGCGGTGTCTCCGACTCGACTGTCTGCACCGCGGTCGGACCGGCCGGGACATGCCGCCATTCTGAGATTCGGTGCAAGACGTATCCGCCGCAGGCCACAACGATATTGAGCATGGCCGCCGTGCGGAGCGTCCACATCACGCCGATAGTCCGAATCAACACGAATCCCCCTAGGAAGGTCCCGGCCGCAGCGCCGAGCATGTTC
>CAZGRF010000302.1:0-5080 GCA_964527825.1 uncultured Pirellulales bacterium | reverse complement strand
CGAAGTTGTCGGCGCCGTCGCGCATCACCTCGAGCTCGTACTCCTTCCAGCCGACGACGGACTCTTCGACCAAGACTTGATTCTTGGGACTGAGGCCCAGGCCCCAGCGGATGTATCGTTCGTACTCTTCGCTGTTGTAGGCGACGTTGCCGCCGGTGCCGCCCAGCGTGTAGGACGGGCGAATAATCGCGGGGAATCCGATCTCTTCGACGATGCGCTTGGCCTCAACCCAGGAGTGGGCGTAGCCGCTCTTGGGGACCTCCAGGCCGATATCCTGGATCGTCTTTTTGAAACGGTCTCGCTCCTCAGCCTTCTTGATCGAGCGCAGATCCGCGCCGAGCAGCTTGACGCCGTACTTCTTCAGGACGCCACTCTCGGCCAGCGCTACCGCCGTATTCAAGCCGGTCTGTCCCCCCAGAGTCGGCAGCAAGCTGTCGGGCTTCTCCCGCCGGATGACTTGTTCAACCACTTCGGGGGTAATCGGCTCAATGTACGTCCGGTCGGCCAGTTCCGGATCCGTCATGATCGTGGCCGGATTGCTGTTGACCAAAACGACCTGATAGCCTTCTCGCCGCAGGACTTTGCAGGCCTGCGTGCCGGAATAGTCGAACTCGCAGGCCTGACCGATGACGATCGGGCCGGAACCGATGATGAGTATCCTATGGATGTCCTTCCGTCTTGGCATACTGTCCCTACCGTGACCTTCTATGGTACGGAGCGCGCTGAGGGCAGACCGCAGAGTCCTTAGACCCCTTGACGCAACCAACGGTCCATGGCAGCGGCGGCTTGGCGTCCGCTATCGATGGCTCGTACGACCAGTGATGCCCCACTGACGGTGTCACCGGCCGCAAACACCCACGGCTCACTTGTCTGATAATCGTCCGCTATTACATTCCCTTTCGCGTCAAGCTGCAAGCCCAAATCCTGAATCAGCCCCTCGTGGGTGACGTGCAGAAAACCCAGCGCAAGCAAAACGAGGTCCACGTGCAGGACGAAGTCAGTGCCCGGAATCTCCTTGATCTTCCACCCCTCGGCCTGCCTGACCCATTCGACTTCGCACGCGTGCAGCTCTTTCACGCCGCGACCGTTGCCGGCAAGAGCTTTGGTCATAACCGACCAGCGCCGCTCACAACCCTCTTCATGGGAGGACGACGTCCGCATGATCCGGGGCCACATCGGCCAAGGAGTGTCGGGCGGGCACGTTTCAGGCGGCTTCGGCAGGATTTCGAACTGATAGACCTTCTTGGCTCGGTGCCGACGCGAGGTGCCGACGCAGTCACTGCCCGTGTCACCGCCGCCGATGACAGCCACGACCTTGTCTCGGGCGGTCACCATCGGCCCATCAAGCGGCTCGCCGCCCGTGAGCTTGTTCTGGGCGGTCAGGAAATCCATCGCGAACACGATGTTGCTGAGTTCTCGACCGGAAACGGCTAGGTCGCGCGGGGCGCGCGCTCCCATCGTCAGGCAGACCGCGTCGAACATCTTGCGGAGATAGTGCCCTGAGATGTCGCGGCCGACATCCACTCCCGTCTGGAACTCGACCCCTTCGGCGTGAAGCTGCTGGAGGCGTCTGTCGATGATGTGCTTGGCCAGCTTGAAATCCGGGATACCGTAGCGGAGCATGCCCCCGGCGCGCTCGTCCTTCTCAAAGACGGTCACATCATGTCCGGCCCGGGCCAACTGTTGGGCCGCCGCCAAACCGGCAGGGCCCGAGCCGACCACCGCGACGCGCTTGCCCGTGTTCTTGGGAGCCGGCAAGGGCTTGACCCAGCCCTCCTGGAAGCCGCGCTCGACGATCTGGTATTCAATATGCCGAATCAGGACCGGCTCGTCACTGATGGTCAGCGTGCACGACGCCTCGCACGGGGCCGGACAGACCCGACCGGTGACTTCCGGAAAATTGTTCGTCGAATGCAGCAGGTGGCACGCCTGCTCCCATTGTCCCTTGTAGACCAGATCGTTGAAATCCGGGATCGAGTTGCGGACGGGACAGCCCGCCCCCTGGCAGAACGGAATGCCGCAATCCATGCAGCGGGCCGCCTGCTGACGGATCGCCTCCGGACTGAGCGGCAGGTCGATCTCGTTGAAGTCAAGAACACGCTCCTGCACGGGTCGATGACCGACCGGCTGACGCGCATATTGGAGAAAACCCTTTACTTCACCCATAGAAACACCTCTTCGGTAGCCGGTGTAGAATCCGTATCACGCTGCTCGGCGGCCCGCATTCTCTCGAGCGCCTTGCGATAATCGATCGGGATCACCTTGACAAACCTGCCGATCATGTCGGGCCAGGCGTCCAGGATGAACCGGGCGCGTTTGCTGCCGGTCCACGTGAGGTGCCGTTCGATGAGGTCTCGCAGAATCTCTTTGTCCTGATCCTGCCAGACTGTCTCCAATTCCACCATGTCAAGATTACACAGCGTATCGAACAACTGCATCTCGTCGAGCACATAGGCAATGCCGCCACTCATGCCCGCGGCGAAGTTGCAGCCGGTCTTTCCGAGAACGACGACGGTCCCCCCCGTCATGTATTCGCAACCGTGGTCGCCTACCCCCTCTACGACCGTCGTGGCGCCGCTGTTCCGCACGGCAAACCGCTCGCCGGCCATGCCGTTGATGAAGACCTCGCCGCGCGTGGCTCCATACAGCAGTGTATTGCCAGCGATAATGTTCTCGTGGGCGATGAAGGGGCAGCCCTCCGGCGTCTGGACCACGATGCGCCCACCCGAGAGGCCCTTTCCGAGATAGTCGTTGCTGTCGCCGATCAAACGCAAGGTCACGCCCGGGACCAGGAACGCACCGAAGCTCTGGCCCGCAGTGCCGGACATGACGATCTCCAGCGTGCCGTCGGGCAGCCCTTCCGGACCGTGCTTGGTGACAATCCGGTTGCTGACAATCGCACCGATGGTCCGATTGACGTTGCGGACGGGCATTTCGAGGCGCATCTGCTGCTTCTTCTCGATGGCCGGACCCACCTTCTTCAGAATCTCCCAGTCGACGTGGTCGGCGATTCGATTCGGCTGGGCGGTGGCCAGGCGTATTCCCCTGCCATCGGAGACATCGGGTTGCTGGAAGATGGCCGAGAAATCGAGCCCTTTGGCCTTCCAGTGTGACAGAGCGCTGTGCATCTTCAGTCGATCTACTCGGCCTACCATCTCTTCGAGCTTCCTGAATCCGAGTTCCGCCATGATCCGGCGAACCTCTTCGGCGACGAAAAGCATGAACCGCTCCAGGTACTCAGGCTTGCCGGCAAACCGCTTGCGCAGCTCGGGGTCCTGCGTGGCGATGCCAAAGGCACAGGCGCCCTCGTGACACTTGCGCAGCATAGTGCAACCGAGTGACATAAGCGCCGCGGTGCCGAAACCGAATCGCTCGGCGCCCAGCAGCGCCCCGATGACGACGTCGCGTCCCGTCTTCATCTGGCCATCCACCTGAACACGAATGCGGTCGCGCAGGTTGTTGTTGACCAGCACCTGTTGTGTCTCCGCCAAGCCCAGTTCCCACGGACAGCCGGCGTGCTTGATCGACGACAGCGGGCTAGCGCCGGTGCCCCCGTCGTGCCCGCTGATCAGGACCTCGTCGGCGTTGCCCTTGGCTACGCCGGCCGCGATGGTCCCGACTCCCACTTCGGCGACGAGCTTCACGGAGACTTTCACGCCGGGATTGCCGCACTTCAGATCGTAGATGAGCTGCGCCAGGTCCTCGATGGAGTAAATGTCGTGATGAGGCGGCGGAGAAATCAGCGTGACTCCGGGCGTGGAGTAGCGCAGGTGGGCAATCTCTTCGGTCACTTTGTGGCCGGGCAACTGCCCTCCTTCTCCGGGCTTGGCCCCTTGGGCGATTTTGATCTGCAGTTCCTTGGCGTGGGCCAGATAGTTGGCCGTGACGCCAAACCGCGCGCTGGCCACTTGCTTGATGGCGCAGTTCTTCGAATCCCCGTTCGGCTCGGGCACGTACCGCGCCGGGTCCTCGCCCCCCTCGCCGGTGTTGCTCATCCCACCCAGGCGATTCATAGCGATGGCCATGCATTCATGAGCTTCTTTGCTGATGGAGCCGTGACTCATGGCGCCCGTGCAGAAGCGCTTGGCGATCTCGCGCGCGGGCTCGACCTCCTCCAAAGGCACCGGCGGGCCGGGCACGAATTCGAAGAGTCCTCTGAGAGTGCACAGCGCCTTCGATTGATCGTTGGCCGCTTGCGCGTATTCCGCATACGCTCCAGGGTCGTCGTTCTGTACGGCGTGATGCAGCTTGGCGATGGTCGTCGGGTTCCACTGGTGCCGCTCGCCGTCAAGGCGGAAGTGGTACTCGCCTCCGAAATCCAGGTCCAACGCGCCCACGGGGCGCTGAGCATACCCGGACGCATGGCGACTGAGCGTTTCCTCGGCGATCTCTCCCAGGCCGACGCCGCCGATCCGGGAGCTGGTGCCGGTGAAGTACTCGTCGATCACGTCACGGCTCAGACCGATCGCCTCGAACAGTTGCGCGCCGGCGTAGCTGCGCAGGGTCGAGATGCCCATCTTGCTCATCGTCTTGAGAATGCCCTTCTTGATCGCTGCGATATAGTTGTCAGCGATCTGAGTCGGTTCCGTCTCCCTGCCCAGGTTCCCCCGACGGTTGAGCTCATCAAGTGACTCGAACGCCATGTAGGGATTGACTCCGTTGGCGCCATAGCCGCACAAGAGGCAGAAGTGCATCACTTCACGAGGCTCACCACTCTCGACGATAAGCCCGGCTTCGTTGCGTAGCCCCTTGGTCAGCAAACCGTGATGCACAGCCGCCGTGGCCAGCAGCGACGGAATCGGCGCCTTCGATTCAGAAGCGTCCCGGTCGCTGAGGATGACCAGTGAGACACCATCCTTGATAGCGCTGACAACTGAGGCAACGAGTATGCTGATTCCCCGGCGCAGCGACTCCGCCGGGTGGACGACATCAACGTCGAAAAGCGCCGGGATCGTGACGACCCGGAAATCACCGCGCCGGACCGTCCGGAGCCGCTCCATATCCTCATTCGTTAGAACCGGGTGCGGCAGCTTGAGTTGCCGGCAGTGCACGGGACTCTCGTCCAGGAGATTCCGTTTCT
>CAZGRF010000301.1:0-5083 GCA_964527825.1 uncultured Pirellulales bacterium | reverse complement strand
CTATCGGCTGGTTCCTGCACGAGCAGGGCGGGTCAAGGGTATCGTAGTAGCTGCTCTCGGCCCCGAGGCTCTCGACCTTCACAAAGGGCAGTTGCGTGACCTCGTCGTCGCGGTCCGTCCAGTCGATGATGGCGGCGGCGAGGCCGTATCCGATTCGCTCCGCGTCGGGCTGCTGGCGGTTGAGGAGGTCGATGAGTTTGAGGAACTGATCGATGCGTTTTCGATTGATCGTGCCGTTCTTATCCTTGAGCGTGTTGACGTTGAGCCGCCCGCTTTCTTCCGTGATGGTCAGCGAGCAAGTTCCAGCGCCGACGGAAAACACCTCCTTGCCGCGGCGCAGCCTGTCAAACCTGGGATCTGCGTAGAGGTTGTTGGCGTCCCTGACTGCCGCGACGGCGATGCTCACGCCCGCACGCGCGCAGTTCCTCGCCTGCTCGGAATCGCGGAAACCGTCGGCGACAACCAGGCTGGTGCGGCTCTTCCGGCTGAAACCGAACAGCACGGCCGACATCAGGATCACCATCCCCAATACCAGGACGAGGACGAAGCCGCTTCGTTCGTGTTTGCGTGTTCTACGTCTCATCGTTTCATGTCCGCAGTCGATTGTCTGGATGTTGGCTGCGATGGAGTGATCCGGCAGCCGATGCTTGCCGTGGTTCCCACGCAATACTCACGACCGTTCTCATCGACCACGGTCAGACCGATCCTTACGGCTCGCGGCAGTCCCTTGTCTTGTGCGGAGTCCCATTCTTGCCGCCACTGCCGTCCATCGTGGAACGCGAGGTCAATGCCTTCGACTCGGTCCAGCAGCGATTGCCAGTGTGAGGCACTGCCCTCGGGTCCGAGTGGGCCTGCGCAGGTTCCCCGGTCGATTGAGAGCGTCATCGTCGAGCGGTCGTATCGATACTTCGTGTAGGAGAGTCTCTGCGGTGCCGCCGGGTTGTCTCCGAGTCCGGCGGTCGTCATGAACTGGAGAATCTCGCCGCGTTTGTTGTGGGGGTCGCCACGAAAAACGACAGCGGGCTTCCTGGTCCCGGTCCGGCTTGTGGTCTCTCGTGCTTCACCGATTTGCGAGGACAAGGACTCCGAGTTGTTGGGCTCGGCAGGGGCGTAGGCGCAGCGAATCTGCCGGGTCATGAGACGCAACACGAGCTGAGCCCGCTGCGAGCAGCTCAGGCGATTGTCATAGACCTCCAAGGACTTGGACGTGGCGGCGTAGCTGCCATATACGATCGAAACGATGGTCGCGATCATCGCCAGTGCCACGAGCATCTCGATCAGGGTGAAGCCTGTATTATTGCGGTTCGTGCTCATTTGTCCTGGTGTCGGCTACATACGTGTTCATTTGCAGGCTCTTCTGGTCCGTTCCCTGCTGCCACGTGACGGTGCAACGTACCTGGCGGAGACCTCTCACGGGAAGACCGCCCGTTGCCTGCGAGCCCACGTCCGCGCTCTCGGTTTGCCAGAGGAAGCTCAGTCCGTTTTTCTCGACGCTGCCGGAACCCGCTCCGTGCCTGGGATAACCAGCGGCGGAAGCCTCCGCAAGCTGCTCCTGGGCCAGAAAGACAGCTTGTGCCATCGCCTGGGCGGCGTCGGCTGTCTTCATGCTGAGCAAATGGAGTCTGAGCAGGCCCAGCAAGGCGATGGACGCAATGGCCAAAGCCACCAGGACTTCAACGAACGTGAAAGCCTTCGATCTTGTCCTCGTTGGTTGGCTCATAGTCCCTTGCGCAGCTTTCTCCGGCCTCCAACGCGCTCATCAACCCTCGATATTCCAGCTTTCGACATCGGCATCATCTTCGGTGCCGCCGTCCTCGCCGTCCTTACCGAGAGATTCGAGATCGTAGTCTTTGCCGTGAAGACCTGGGCTGATGTAGACATAGGGATTGCCCCAAGGATCCATCGGGAAGCGTTCGAGATAGCCACCGTTGCAGTAGTTCTTCACACCTGGGTTCGTCACAAGGGCCATCAGACCCTCCGTCGTCGTGGGGAAGCGGCCCGTGTCCGATTTGAACAAGGCCAGCGCCTGCTGAAGGCTACGTATTTCTGCCTTGGCCTTCACACGGCGGGCCTGCTCCGGCCGGTCCAGAATCCTCGGCATGACGGTAGTGGCCAGTAGCCCGAGGATGACCACGACGATCATCAGTTCTATGAGCGTGAAGCCGGCTCGTTTTCGAGCGAAATGTTTGTCTGGCTCGCGCATGATACCTAACCTCTCACAAAGCCTGGTTGATTTCGAATATAGGCAGCAGAATCGCCAACACGATGAAGCCGACGATGCCACCCATCAGCAGCAAGATTATGGGCTCCAGCAAGGCGGTGAAGGTCCGCACCGTCGTCTCGACCTCGGCGTCGTACATCTCGGCGATATCCAGCAGACCATCTTCGACGTTGCCGGTCATCTGGCCGGTTGCCATGATGTGGAACACGACCGGCGGAAACAGGCCCGTAGCCCTGACGGCGCTGGCGATGGTCTCGCCTTTGTGGACCATCTGCTTGACCGCATCGACCGCCTCGGCGACGACGTGGTTCTGGCTGACGCGTCGACTGATGTCGAGTGCCGCAATGACGGGAATGCCGCTCTTCATCAGCGTTCCCAAGGTCCGGGTCAGGCGCGCCACTTCCAGTTTGAAGAACAGTGGCCCGAATAAAGGCAGTCGGAGCTTGATGCGGTCCACCCGTATCCGGCCGTCCGGCGTTTTGCACAAGACCGCGGCACCGGCAATGCTGCCGCAAACTGCGATCAAGATGAACACCAGATGGGCGTGAGCGAAATTGCTCATAGCGATGAGCAGCCTTGTGGGCCAGGGCAACACCTGATTCATCTCGGTGAAGATTTGGGTGATGCCCGGCACCACGTATGAAAGCAGAAACATGACCACGGCGACCGCGACGGCCGCCATCATGACGGGGTACGCGACGGCGGACTTGACCTTGCCGACCAATTGCACGCGTTTTTCGAGAATATCCGCCAGACGGGCCAGCACCGGTTCGAGCGTACCGCCGGTCTCACCGGCGGCGACCATACTGACGAAGAGCTGCGGGAAGAGCCCGGCGTGTTTGCCGAACGCCTCGGCGAGACTGCTCCCGGCGTTCACGTCATCGCGAACTTGCTCGATGATCGGAGCGAGTGACTCACTACACTGTCCCCAGCGAACGTGGCGGCTCTTGGGCGGACGCTGCAATTGCTCCACCAGAGCCGACAGCGCCGGCACCAGCGGCATCCCAGCGTGCAGCAGGGTCGATAACTGCCGTGCCAGCCGGCAGAGGTCTTTGGTGTTCACCCGCCGGGGCAGTTCGACGGCATCGGCGCGAGATGCAGGGTGGTCCCTCCTCGCGGGGCGCGCCTGCGTCCTTGCCATGTCGTAGTCCGGCAGAATCTGTCGCTCAACCACGGGCATTCTTGGTTGTCTCCACGCTTGTTTTGACGCTGTCCTGCGTCACTCGATAAACCTCTTCCAGGGTGGTAAGGCCCGTCAACGCCTTGCGCAGACCGTCTTGACGCAGGGTGGCCATGCCCCTACTCAGGGCCGTCTGTTTGATCATGTGAGCGTCGCGTCTCTGGATGATGAAGTCTCGTATTTCATCGTCGATGACCATGAGTTCGAAAATGCCCGTTCTGCCGAGGTAGCCTGTCTCCAGGCATGCCTCACATCCGGTCCCTTTGTGGAACTGCGGATCGACGGTTCCAAGCTGACGCAGTTCCCCGGCGATCTCGGACAAGTCCTGAGGATGGTGGGGCCGACGGCAGTCCGGGCAAACCATCCGCAGAAGGCGCTGAGCCATCACTCCCACGACCGAGGATGAAATCAGGTAGGGCTCGATACCCATGTCGATCAGCCGGGTGACTGCCGAGGGAGCGTCGTTGGTGTGCAGCGTGCTCAGTACGAGGTGCCCTGTCAGGGAGGCTTGGATGGCAATCTCGGCCGTTTCCGTGTCCCGAATCTCACCGATCATGATGACGTCCGGGTCCTGTCTGAGGATGTGCCGCAGGCTGTTGGCGAAGGTGAGGTCGATCTTCGGCCTGATCTGCATCTGACCGATACCGGGCAACTGATACTCGACCGGGTCTTCAACGGTTAGAATGTTTCGTTCCTCGCTGTTGAGTTCGTTCAGGGCGGCGTACAGCGTAGTCGTCTTGCCGCTGCCGGTAGGCCCGGTCAGCAGGATGATGCCGTGCGAGACACCGATCAACTCGCGGAAAGTCCTTAGCGTCTCGGGTCCAAAACCCACATCTTCAAGGCCCAACGCCCCTCGGCCTTTGTCGAGAAGCCTAAGCACCATTCTCTCGCCGCCGGCGGTGGGAATCACCGATACACGGATGTCCATCAGCTCGTCGCCGATCTTGACGCGACTCTGGCCATCCTGCGGGAGCCGGTGCTCCGCGATGTTCAGGTTGGCCATGATCTTCAGTCGTGACAACAGCGGTCCCATTTGCTGTCGCGATAGATCGAGGACGTTGTGCAATACGCCGTCGACACGAAATCGAATCTTCACCTCGTTCTCGTATGGCTCGATGTGGATGTCGCTGGCACGGCGCTGCACGGCCTCGAAGAGAATCTTGTTGACCAGCTTGATCGCCGGTGCTTTGTTTGCGATGTTCAGCAGGTCCTCGGCATGGGTCTGCACGGAACTCGTGCCGGCTGCTGTCTCGGGACTGATCATATCCGCCATTTCGCCGTCACCGTGGCCTTTCTCGCCCTCGACGGCCTGGTAGTAGCACTGGCTTATGGCGTTTTCGATTTCCGGCGCCGGGCACTTGACGCGAGGGCATGGCTGCCCCAGGACCCCGACGATGGCATCGTAGGCTTCAACGTTCAGCAGGTCGGCCAGGGCGACGGCCGTGGTCCCATCCTCCAGCACGATGGGGATGGCGCATTGTCTCTTGAGGAACTCCAGCGGCAAGCGTCTGGCCAGGTCCGGGTTCAACTGCTCCGGAGATATCTTCCAGAGCTGCCGACCGTCAATCTGCTGTGTCAGTGTTGTCTTCACCGAGTTGCCTCCTCGCATTGGCCGGGCAAGGGCGAGCGCTCGCGCTGGACCCTGGCTCAGCCGCCCTTCTCCTGAACGTCCGTCATCTGCT
>CAZGRF010000300.1:0-5092 GCA_964527825.1 uncultured Pirellulales bacterium | reverse complement strand
CTGGCTATTCCCGACATCCGGCACGCTCGGCCCGTGGGTGATGGCGACCTTCAGCATCGTCGTAGTCGGCCTGGCCAACCGCTGGCGCTTCTTGAGCCGGCGCTGGATGAAGATCGACCTGTTCAAGCACAAGCCGCTGCCTGTGCCGCTTCCCGTAGAGCCGAGCGCCGATTAGTCGCTGTCGATACGAGCCAGTGACGCGTATGAATCTCGAATCTGACTGGCATCCTGGGCTATTGACCGGTAAGATCGTTGCGAGAGTGACTCACTATGACGTCGCCATGCGTCCTGGAACGCACACATGATCGAACACGGAAGACGATGAGCAGGCAGACCCAATGCGGCTGATTGGACAACTCCAAGACGAGACGCGAGCAAGACGTCTCAGCGACTTCCTGTACGACCAGGGGATTGACAGCCGGGTGGATCAGGCCGATGGCGGCGGCTGGGAAATCTGGGTCCTCGATGAACACCGGGTCGAGGACGCTACTGCCCTGCTGAACCGATTCGCACAGAACCCGGAGGAGCCCTCCTTCGCCGAGACTGCTCGCCGGGGAGCCCGGCGGAGGCAGCACGATCAGGAACAAGCGGTCGCGAAGCGTGCTCGTCTGGTGGACGCACGGACCATGTTCTATCAGCCCCCTGTCGGACACGGTGTCCTGACCGTCGTCCTGATCGCGATCAGTGTGCTCGTCTCACTCGTGACGGGCCTCGGCGACAATGATCGGCGCCTCCAGCCATTCTCCATCACACAGTACAGCTTTGATAACAACTATGTCGAGTGGCAAAGCGGCCTGCCCGAGATTCGCCACGGCCAGATCTGGCGGCTCTTCACGCCCATGTTCATTCATTTCGGGATAATACACCTGTTCTTCAACATGCTATGGCTGTGGGACCTGGGCAGCATGATCGAGGCCCGTAGGGGAACCTGGATGTTGCTGGTCCTGGTATTGGTCATCGCGGCCCTGTCGAACGTCGCGCAGTACAAAGTCAGCGGGCCCACATTCGGCGGCATGTCAGGGGTGGTATACGGTCTGCTGGGCTACATCTGGATGCAGGGCCGATACAATCCCGCCGCTGGCCTGGCGCTCCACCCGCAGACGGTCACCATGATGATTGTCTGGTTCTTCCTGTGTCTGTTCGGCATCATACCAAACGTTGCCAACACGGTCCACGCGGTGGGCGCCGGCGTCGGGATCGCCTGGGGCTTCCTGGCCGCACATCTGGCTACGAGCCACCGCTGAGCCGGCCGGGACCCTCACCGAACGATGGGATGGCCCGTCTCGCCTTCTGCCGTCGGTGGGCGGAAACCGGAGGACTGATCCATGTCCCGGGGATCGTAGCTCGTCACCCGCAATCGCTCGCCAACCTTCTTATAGTGCATTAGGGCGCTGTCTTTGTCTTTGAAATCCTTGTCGACGAACAGTAGTGTCGTCAGGCCGATCAAGATGACGTCCCCATCGGACAAGAGCGTCTCGCTGGTGATTCTCTCGTTGTTGATGTAGACGCCATTGCGACTCTTCATGTCAAAGGCACAGTACCTGCCCGTTCTCTCGTCAAAGCGAATCTGCATGTGCTTCCTGGAAACCATGTTGTCCACGATCTGGATAGGCAAAGCCTCGTCGCGCCCGACGACATTTGTCCGCCGACCGAGGGGGTAGTAGTCACCCTCGCGTTTTCCCGATGTAATGATGAGTGAAGCCATTTTTCTATACCCCGACCGGCGTCTTAACACCAAAACAACGTCCCAGTGCCCTCATACTACGTGCCCCGGGACCTGTGTCAAGGTCTGTGTCCGGCAGGCGGGAGGATTCACCTGCCGGAGCACATATTGGCTCTTCGCATGCACTTGGCAAAGACGGGAATTGACGCCGGAACGACCGGGCGTTAGTCTCCCATACGAATGTGCGGCCTGTCTCGGTGCCGCCGCGTCTCGAGGAGCAAATGGAAGAGTTGAAGAGCAAACGCGGATTCGTTTGCGACATGGACGGTGTGATCTACCACGGCTCACGGTTGTTGGAAGGCTCAAAGGCCTTTGTCGACTGGCTCAAGGCCGAAGACAAGCGCTTCCTTTTCTTGACCAACAGCTCGGCGCGTTCGCCCCGCGAGTTGCATCAGAAGCTGTTGCACATGGGCATTGAAGTCGGTGAGGATCATTTCATCACGTCCGCGATGGCAACCGCCCACTTCATCGCGTCGCAATGCCCCGGTGGACGCGTCTTTGCTATCGGCGATTCGGGACTCTACCAGGCGTTGTACGAATCCGGGCTATCCATCGACGAAAACAAGCCGGACTACGTCGTGGTCGGTGAGACACGCAGTTACAGCTACGAGAAAATCGAAACCGCGATTCGCCTGGTCTTGGCCGGCGCCAGACTGATCGGCACCAATCCCGACTTGACCGGACCTACGGAAAAAGGACTCTCCCCAGCCTGCCGCGCGCTGATCGCCCCTATTGAGCTTGCCACGGGACGACAGGCGTATTTCATCGGCAAGCCGAACCCCCTAATCATGCGTCATGCGCGGAAGCTCCTGGAATGTCACCGTAATGAGACGGCAATCATTGGCGACCGCATGGATACGGACATTGTCGCGGGCATCGAGTCAGGGATCGACACGGTCCTGGTCCTGAGCGGGATCACCAAGGAATCCGATCTGGAGCAGTATCCGTACCGCCCGCGCTATATCGTCAAGGACGTCGGCGAGATCTGTCGACAACCGTGACTCGTTCTTTAGGAAGGAGAACCACCATGAAACGATGGGCATGGGTCCTGGTGCTGGTGGCCTTGACTGGGCCGGGCGCAATCCCGCAAGAGCCAGGGCCGGAGATGGATCCCGAACGCCGGATGGAGATGCGGGCGCGTGAGTTGAAGCTGCAAGAGCACGAGGCGAA
The DNA here is from genome assembly GCA_964527825.1 of uncultured Pirellulales bacterium. Taxonomy (GTDB): domain Bacteria; phylum Planctomycetota; class Phycisphaerae; order Sedimentisphaerales; family Anaerobacaceae; genus JAFGLV01. The sequence continues at coordinate 2,199 of CAZGRF010000300.1, read as the reverse complement.
GGTGGAGTTCCAGCGACGCATGGGGGAGCTGGAGCTAAGGGCTAAGGAGCAGGAACTTGACCGCGCGTACAAGCCGGAGCGCGGCGGCTTGGGTGTCCTGCTGCTTGCCTGTTTGGTGGTGCATATTCTGGTAGCGGTCTGGATCTACCAGGACATTCGGCATCGCAATACCGGGTCCGGGATATGGATCGTACTCGGACTTCTCGGAGGTTTGCTGGCGGCGCTGGTCTACGCCATCGTGCGGCTCGGTGACACAAATCGAGAAAAGGCGTGACCGATCCCGCCCAGAACCCACGCGAGTGGACTGAAGCCGCGAATATGGACATCTACAATCTCGTTAGTTTCGCAGGCCTATTCGTTCTGATCGGGCTGGCGTGGGCCCTTTCAGCTCAGCGCCGGAATATGAACTGGCGGCTGATCGGCTGGGGTGTGGCTCTGCAGCTTGCAGTGGGGTTGCTGATCTTCGTGGTGCCGGCCGGGGCCAGGGCCTTCCTTGTTGTCAACGACGCCGTGGTAAAGGTCATCGATTCGGCCGGAGCTGGCGCGCGGTTTGTGTTTGGCCGGCTGGCGCTAGGACCAGGACAGACCAACGAAAGTGGCGAGGAATCCATAGGGTTCATTCTGGCCTTTCAGGGCTTTCCCACAATCATCTTCTTCTCGGCGCTGATCGCAATTCTGTACCACCTGCGCGTGATGCCTTTGCTGATCAAGGCCTTCGCCTGGGTCTTCACCCGGCTGATGCGCATCTCCGGCGCTGAGTCCCTGGTGACCGCCAGCAACATCTTTGTCGGCGTTGAGTCGATGCTGACGGTCAAACCATATCTGCCTCGCATGACGCAGTCGGAAACGTGCACGGTCCTGACGGCGGGGATGGCGACCGTGGCATCGAACGTTCTGGCGTTGTATGTCTTTGCCTTGCGAGATCAGTTTCCGACCATCGCGGGCCATCTGATCTCCGCCTCGCTGCTGTCGGCGCCGGCGGCTTTGGTCATGTCAAAGATCTTGTTTCCCGAGAGCGAACAGCCCGAGACGCTGGGCATGCGGGTGGAGCCTTACTACGAAAAGGACAGCGGCCTCTTCGAGGCGATTATCAACGGGGCCAACGCGGGTGTGCGGATGATCGTCGGGATCGTGGCCCTGCTGATCGCGGTGCTGGGGCTGGTCGCGCTGGTCAACTTGGGCCTGGGTGCGCTGGGCGATTGGATCAATCCGATCTTTGGCTGGGAGGGTCAGTGGTCACTCAAAGCACTGTTCGGCTACCTATTCTATCCCGTCACGCTGGTGCTCGGCGTGCCGCTCGACGACGCCGGCCAGGTCTCGCGCATCATCGGCGAACGATTGATCGTCACGGAGGTCGCGGCCTACAATGACCTGGCAGTCGCAATGGAAGCCGGCCGTCTGACCAATCCTCGGTCCGTTGTGATAACGACATACGCCCTGTGCGGGTTCGCCCATATCGCGTCGATGGCCATTTTTGTCGGGAGTCTCTGCGCGCTGGCGCCACAGCGGAGCAAGACCATCGGACCGGTTGCCGTCCGGGCCTTAATCGCTGCGACGCTGGCCTGCCTGATGACCGCCTGCGTAGCCGGGACGTTTTTCACCGAAGGCTCGATTCTACTGGGAGGGTCGTGATGCTTGTGCGCTCTCTGAACGATTGCGAGGAATTCGTCGCTCGCGACGGCTCACTCCTCCGTGAGCTATTGCACCCAGACAAGGCGTCTCTGGAGATTCGGTACAGTCTGGCCCATGCGACCGTTCCGCCCGGCCAGGCGACCAGACCCCACCGACTCACTACAGCGGAAGTGTACTACGTCATCAAAGGCACCGGCGAAATGTTCATCGATGGCGATTCAGAGCCGGTCGGCCCTGGCTGTGCTGTGTACATTCCGCCCGGCGCCGCCCAATACATCGAAAACATCGGTGTCGGCGACTTGACCTTCTTGTGCATTGTCGACCCCGCCTGGCAGCCGGAGAATGAGGAGATCATCAAGGTCTGATAACCCGCAGTCGAGTCCGCCTTGGCGATGCGGGGCATCCGTGTTATACTGCGGCCTTCACCGGCCGGGAAGGCAGCAGGTATTCCCGGAGACCGACAATTGGGACAGGGCAGAGATTATGAGTGAACGCTTTGATGTAGTGGTGATCGGTGCCGGACCGGGGGGATTCAGGGCAGCCAGACGATGCGCGCAGCGCGGGGCG
>CAZGRF010000299.1:0-5099 GCA_964527825.1 uncultured Pirellulales bacterium | reverse complement strand
AGTCATGTTCCTGGGACCGAGGGATGACGTACCACGGATTCTCCTGGGGACCGATCTGCTGGTTCATCCGGCCCGTTATGAGAACACGGGCACAGCCCTTGTGGAGGCGCTGGCCGCCGGGCTGCCCGTGGTCGCCAGTGGCGTCTGCGGCTACGCACACTATATCGAGGAAGCCCGCGCTGGATGGGTCATTCCCGAGCCTTTTGTCCAGGGTGTGTTCGACCGCGTCGTACGGGCTGCACTCGAACGTGCTGATCTCCCAGAGGTGGGCCGTCAGGGCGCACTGTTCGCCCGGAAAGAGAACTTCTGCGGGATGGTCAGCGCGGCAGCGGATGTCATTGAGGCAGTGGCTGAGCGCCGCCCGGCCACACGAAGAGAGCATTTGTCGCAGTGAGCACGGATCAACTGTTTCTATCGGGCGAGTTCCGCCGCATGTGGCACGGACGAGACCCCTTTCAAGAGGTGGATCGCCTGGAGGGTGAGGTCTTTCGCCAAATCAAGGCGCGAAGAACGATCCGCTTTGCCACTCCTCAGGGGAGCCATTTCGCCAAGATCCACCATGGCGTCGGCTGGCGGGAGATCATCAAGAACCTCCTGCAACTGAAGTGGCCCGTGTTGGGAGCACAGAATGAATGGGCGGCCTTGAACCTCCTGCATCGGATCGGGGTGCACACCATGACCCCCGTGGCATTCGGACGGCGAGGCCACAATCCCGCCCATATACGGTCGTTCATCATCACTAAAGAGATCACGAACACCGTGAGTATTGAGGACCTGTGCGCCCAGTGGAAGGACTCGCCCCCATCATTTGGGCTGAGGAAGGCGTTGATCGAACGCGTCGCGCTGACCGTGCGGCAGATGCACCGGCACGGCATGAACCATCGCGATTGCTACATCTGCCACTTCCTTCTGGACGTTTCGGGGGGCTTGGATCACCTGCATGCCGACAACCTGCGTTTGTATGTAATCGACCTGCATCGGGCCCAGATTCGGCCTGCTATACCCAGGCGATGGGTGGTGAAAGACGTCGCAGGGCTGTTCTTCTCCGCGATGGACATAGGGTTGACGCGCGCAGACCGGCTGCGATTCGTCCAGGCGTATGCTGGAACACCCATACGGAAGATGGACCGCCGGTTCTGGCGTCAGGTCCATCGCAAGGCAATCCGCCTATACAAGAAGCAATTCGGGCGATGGCCCGGAACGACTTCGTGAGAAGTCAGCCAGTGAAGACGCCGCGTTCTCGTTGCGTAATCTCGGCAGGCTCGGCGCTAGTGCCCTTCCGTGGGAGAAAGCCGACCGCATGACGGGGAGCGGGGAGACATTCGCCGCCTCGTTGGGTGATGCGGTGCCTTTACAGCGACCGCTCACCTGGATACCATAATCGGAATATGTTGGGCTGTCCTGTCGGCCGTGTGACCGGCAGCACCAGAGCAGTCTCGGGCATGCCTGTCAGCCGGATACAAGAAACCCGTCGGTGGCTCGGCTCCGATAGTCGGACCCGAGCTCGTTGGGGGACTCTGATGTTGGACCTGCTGGTCTTGACAAACAACTCGAACAGTGCGAGCTTTCTCTACAGAGTGGAACCCCACTTGCCCACTCTGACAAGAAACGGTATTCGCACGCGAGTGGAGGTCCTGCCGAAAGGCACCGACGCCCGACGTCGATTGTTCAAGCGGTCGGCAGAATTCGATGGGGTGTTTCTTCACCGGAAGGTTCTGAGTCTGCATGATGCATTGTGCTTGCGCCATTACGCACGCGCGATCGTGTACGATCTTGATGACGCTGTCATGTACAAACCCAGCAAATCATCGGGGTTTGGGTCGGGGCGATTCCGCCGTTTCCGAAGGACCGTGAAATCCGCTGATCTGGTCCTCGTCGGGAATCCGTATCTCGCGGAACATGCCCGGCGGTTCAATTGCAGGACCACGGTCCTTCCGACCGGGGTGGACACGCAGATGTATCAACACGGCGACTCGAGCCGGATCGATGGGAGAGTTCGTTTGGTGTGGATCGGCAGCAGAAGCACCCTTGCTCATTTGGAGGCAATCAAGCCCGCTCTCGAACAAATCGGCCGGCGACATCGCGGCACTCTGCTGCGACTCATCGCAGACAGTTTCCTTGACCTGGAGAATATGCCGGTAGAGAAATGCATCTGGTCGAAGGAAGGACATGTCGACCCGTTACGCACCAGTGACATCGGCTTGGCCCCTTTGTCGGATGATGCCTTCACACGAGGCAAATGCGCCTTCAAGATACTCCAGTATTATGCATGCGGCCTTCCGGTCGTCGCGTCCCCGGTCGGAGTGAATGCCTCGTATGTGGAAGACGAGGTTACGGGGTTCTGGGCTGAGACCCAGGAGCAGTGGGTCGAGCGCATCGGTCAACTGGTCGATGACCCTCTGCTCAGAGAACGTATGGGACAGAAGACACTCGCAAAGGTGCGAGACTACGATGCGGCGGTGATCGGCCAGAAGCTCACGGACCTGATTCTCGAGATGTTCGGCCGACTCCGCGAACGTAGCGCGCCAACCGAGCAGACGGTCGATATCCGAGGCGCGACATGAAGCCTTGCGGCGCCGGCAACACCATCCTCTGCGGCGAAAGCGAGCGTGATCACGCCTACGTCCAAGATGTGTCTGAGATGGTCTTTGCAGGTTATACCGGGCACGGCGCTCACTGGCAACTGGTCGATTCGGATCAGATGTGGCAGATGTCGTTCGGGGGCCGGGCCGGTGTCCTGGGTGTCAAACTCAACGGCCGGACCGGTTGCGTCAAGCTCTTCTACGATGAGCGGCTTCGAGATCGGCTGCGCGTGAGACTGGGCTTTTCCAAAGGCCGGCGTGCCTATCGCAACGGCGTGCGGCTGCGGCGACTCGGGGTCAACTGTCCGCAGATGTGGGGCTATGCTGAACGCAGGCCCAGCGGTCCCAGTATGATCGTCACGGAGCTGATTGACGACGGCATGCGTCTCGACCACTGGGTGTCGGCGCACGGCGCCTCGCGTGGCATGATCCTTGCGCTGGCGCGCTTCGTTCGAGGCATGCACGATAGAGGCGTATCGCACATAGACCTCTCACCCAGAAACATCCTCGTTCGCCCGCGGGGCGAGGACCTCGATTTCCTTCTGCTCGACTACGAGGACGCGCGTTTCGCCGCGCGGGTCGGCACACGGATACGCCTGGAGAACCTGCACCATCTGCACGAGAGAATGATCCGGTTCGCCCCAGTGCAGGACCGACTGCGTTTCCTGCGCGAATACACGCCACAGGACTACAGGCCCTGGAGAGACGCCCTCCGCCGGATGCTCGGCGAGAGACAATAAGGGCAATGTCATGTGGTTGCGCATCTGGTCTTGTCGACCGGCTACGTCCGGCGGTTCCGCTCGCCGCCATTACTGGCGCCGGCGAATAGCAAGGGACTATCGACTTGGTGGTGCGAATCATGCGTTGCTCCCTTGCGAGCCTTGTTGTCTCAAGTGCTCAGCCAGTCCTCAGCGAGCGTTTTCGGGCCCGGCAGAACGATGTCACCAGATACCGGCCGCTGTCCGCCATCGACCTTCGCCTCCGCAAGTCATTTCCTCGCGGCGCGCCGCCGGTCGCCTTCTTTGAGCAGGCGCTTGCGAATGCGGACAGACCTCGGACAGATTTCGACCAGTTCATCCTGCTGAATGTACTCCAGACATACTTCCAAGCTCATGATGCGAGGCGGGCGCACCCGCGCCGCATCGTCCTTGCCGGCCGCGCGAACGTTCGTCAGTTGCTTGGCCTTCGCGACATTGACCGGAATGTCTTTGTCCTTAGCGCACTCTCCGACCACTTGTCCCTCGTAGACCTCGTCACCCGGCCGCACGAAAAACACGCCGCGGTCGTACAGCGCATCGAGCGCGTAGGCGGTGACAATGCCCATGTCCGTCGCGATCATCACGCCGGCCTGGCGCTCCGGGATCGAGCCGCGCATCGGCTCGTACCGCTCGAACGTATGGTGCATCACCGCCCGGCCCTGGGTCGCGGTCAGGATGCGCGCGTTGAGCCCGAACAGACCGCGCGACGGAATCATGAACTCCATGTGAACGTAGTCGTTGGTCCCGGTCTTGGTGTCCATCTTGAGCATCTCGCTGCGCCGATTGCCCAGCAGGCTCATCACGGCGCTCTGGCAATCGACGGGACAGTCGATCACCAGCCGCTCGATAGGCTCCTGCCTGTACCCATTGACCATCTTGATAATCACCTGCGGCTTGCCGACGCAGACTTCGTATCCCTCCCGTCGCATGTTCTCCAGCAGGATGCCCAGGTGCATCAGCCCACGACCCGAGACGACGAATTCGTCCGCGCTCGCGCCGGGCTCGACGCGCAACGCCACGTTCGTCTGCAGTTCCTTCTGCAGCCGGTCCCGCAGGTGCAGGCTCGTAACGTACTTGCCCTCGCGCCCGGCGAACGGACCGTTGTTGACGTGAAACGTCATACTCATCGTCGGCTCGTCGATGGCGACGATCGGCAGCGCGCTCGGCTCATCGGGACAGGCGATCGTGTCGCCGATATCGACCGGGTCCAGCCCCGCGACCGCGCAGATGTCACCCGCCTGCACGTCGGTGGCGCGCTTCTTGCCCAGACCCTCGAACTCGTACAACTGCACCACCTTCTGCTGCGTGTGGCGACCCTGCTTGTCGATCACCGTTACCCACTGAGCCTGCTCCAGGCGCCCGGCAAAGACCTTGCCGATAGCGACGCGTCCCACGTACTCGGAATACTCCAGCGTCGTGACCAGCATCTGCAGCGGCTTCTCCGGATCGGCCGTCGGGGCCGGTACGTGCCGGACAATCGCATCGTAGACCGGCTTGAGGTTGTCGTTGGGCTTGGCCAGGTCGGCCGTGGCCCAGCCTTCCTTGGCGGAAGCGTACAGCACCGGAAAATCCAGCGCGCCGTCTTCGGCCTCCAGATCGACAAACAGGTCAAACACCTCGTTGACCACGTCTTCCGGCCGAGCGTCCGCGCGGTCCGCCTTGTTCACGACGAGGATCGGTTTGAGGCCATGCTGCAACGCCTTGCTCAGCACGAACCGCGTCTGCGGCATCGGCCCATCGAAGGCATCGACGATCAACA
>CAZGRF010000298.1:0-5099 GCA_964527825.1 uncultured Pirellulales bacterium | reverse complement strand
GAACCACAAGACGCCCAGCAGAGTATCGATCAGATCGCATGTGGTCCCGTCGCATGCGGTCCCGGTGTATTCGTGGAATTCGACGTTGCAGTCTCCGACCTCCTGGGCATGGTAGTCGAGCACGAACCATTCGCCTGCCATTGTGTCCACGTATGCACCGAGGTCGAAGCCTACTCCGGAAGAGGAGTTGGCATAAGTGACGGAAGGCTCAAACCCTGCGGCCGGCAGGCAGGAGCCGGCATAATTGGGGAAAACGCCGTCCTCGGTATACCCCCTGGCGGACAGCACGCCAACGTTCCGATCCGCCCAGGGAACGAGGAGGCCTCCCAGCCAGTACTCGCCGACGTCCGAACTGACGAAGACCGTCAGCCTGGTGCCGACCATAATGTCGCGGTACACGCCCGGCACGTTTGGGTCGGCCGGCGGCAGGGCGGTTTTCTCGTCCGCCCAATAGACGCTCGTTGATACTCCCGCCCACGCGTTCGATACCAGCATTGCGGCGGTAAGCAACGGAAAAAGCACTCTCATAGCCGCACCTCCCGAAAAGGGTACAGTCCGCTTGCGGCAGGGAGCTTGCTAATCAGAGAATCCGTTGGCGGCCAAGAAGAAACCGGCTTGGCCTTTCAATGCCCTCCTGAGCCTGCCTTCAAGTATTATAAACGCTTGATGCCGGACGATCAAGCATCTTGTGCACATCGGTGTGCTCGCGGTGCTTCCAGGCAAGCCTGAACGAGCTCCTCCATCACGAGGAATACGGCGCGCTGCGCTCGGCGAACGGCTTCCGGCCTGGGGCTCGCTGCGGGCTGGGCCTTACATTGGCCGGTGCGGCCCCGCATTGAGAAAGGGCGGGGGCGCAGGGAAGGAGGTTACCCCTTGCGCCCCCTGGTAGACCCACGAGGATTAAGCAGGCGGGTCGCCGCTATGAGAAAGGTTCCGCTGTACCACAGGCTCCCATCGGACTCGAAAATGGCCGCACGTGTCATCAGCCCACGTAAACAGGCCCTTGGCTTCTTTGCTGCCCTGTTGGCGGTGGCCGGGCAGCCCGCAGTGGCCCCAGGTCGGCTTTTCTATGCACGTATAGGCGGGCGTGAAATGCCGGCACTCTTTGCATCGTCGCTGATTCATCGCCAACTCACCTTTTCTCTACGCACGTTCGAGCATCTGAGGCCTGTGTCTCAACGCAGCCCGGTACACCGGGCGGAATCAACACATGCACACTATAGAGGCGTCTGAGAGCATTCGGATGTGGACGCGAAAAAACAGATGATTCTGAGAATTGTGGAATTGGACCCTGCGTTGACAGAAAACCCTCAGTTCCGCGTACCCGCCCGCGTAGGCCTCCCGCTGATCGGGCCAAACGCCGGTCCCGCCGATCTTCGTCCCATAGCTCCTCCTCCCCTTCCCATATCCTGGCCAGGTCGGCCCGTCAGGCGACTTCCCCACGTACGGTTCGCCCAGTAATCCCTGCCCTCCGACGACGCCTGTCCACCGCCAGTTCGTCCGACCAGCCCGCCCACCGGCTGGCGCAGACAAAGTCGCGACGCAGAAGGACCGATGAGAGCCTCCGTGTGCATGTGTACCGAATTGGACGGGATGACATGGTCGACACGGCAGAGATCCGGCGATTTGTAGTGGACACCTTCCTCTTTGGGGACGGCAGTTGGCTTGGAGACGAGACCTCGTTTCTTGAAGAGGGCGTCATCGACTCCGCGGGAATGCTGGAGCTCATCACGTTCCTCGAGGCCAACTATGGCATCACGGTCGCTGATGAGGAGGTTGTGCGTGAGAACCTCGACAGCCTGCGCAGCGCGGCCCGCTACCTTCAGGTGAAACTTGGTTGCTCGCCGGAGTTCAGCGCATCGGGGACAGGGCCTCGTCCGGGCAAGGCTTGAGAACGGCGTCATCTCGCCAACCGAAGGAACGGATTCACCTGCAGACAACACGCATAGGTTATTGCATCGAAGCCATAGGTTGCCACCACAGGCCTTGCTCTACACCGGTTGTTCAACTGAGGTCCGCCCATCGGACACTTGACTGTCTTCACCTCCCTCCAGTCGCATGACGACACGCGCCGGCACGCCCGCGACGACACTGTTGGCAGGGACACTTCGCATCACCACAGCTCCTACCGATATCACGCTTCCCGCCCCCAGCGTGACTCCCGGCCCGATCTTGGCGCAGGCTCCTATCCAAACGCCGTCTTCGACAACAATGGGCCGTGCGTATAAGGCCCCGCAGCGTTTCCTGGCGTCGCCGACCTCGTGCGCGCTGGTGATGAATGATGCCTGAAAACCGACGAACACATTGGACCCCAGCGTTATTCTGTCCAGCGCGTCGAAGAAGACGTCCCGGTTTATGCGGGTCCCGTCGCCGATGTCAATGTTCTTCAGGTCGCCGTAATAGTTGCCTTTTCTCAAGAATGTTCGGCGTCCACACTTCATTCCCAGAACCGTGGCCAGGAAGGGACGCAAGAACCGACTGCACAACGACCAGTCTGGGAGAGCGTTCAATAGGAAGTTCTCAAAACAGACTCTGATGCTTCTAACTTGGCGTCTGACATGTTGCATGCTCATCATGAACTGGACCCACCGACACTACCTGAATGCTTGCCCGGAGAGACAGGACCGTTCCGTCTCATTGGGCGCACGAGCCTCCGGCAGGCGACTCAGACAGGCTTATCGGTAAGACGAACCTTGAGGTTAACCCGAATCCCGGCCGGCGTCGCGCAAAGCCGTCCTGGAACGACGTTAGCGGACGTATCGGCAGAATCTCGGAGATCTCGGGAGGATATCGCGCCGGATGTTCTCACTGTGCCCGACCGGTGGGACATGCCTGCAACCCACGAATCACTGAATCCAGCCAAAGACTTGAGCGGTCCACTCTGCGGCCCTATACTGTCTCCGCCCGGATGACCAGGTCTTGCAGGTGTCCCTCACCGGTATCTGAGTGTCGGCGTGTTTCTGTTTTCGGCGGTGCCGGACGTTCGCACGGAGCGAACGACCGATCAGAAGACGTGTCGTTGATTGTCAACATCCGCTTTCGTGAAGGGGACCAGAAATGAATAGGACAGGACTGTGCGGCTTGGGCCTACCCTTGATACTTCTCGCGGCTGGACTTCAGATCGAGGTTGGGGGAGCCAGTGAATTCGGCGCACCACTTCTCCAGGCCGCTGCAAACGGTGCGGCAGACCAAGTCGAGCTGCTCCTTTCGCAAGGCGCCGATATCGGGGCCACCGACAAAGGAGGTCAGACGGCTTTGCACATAGCCGTCCGACAAGGCGACTTGGCTTTGGCCAGACTCCTGCTCTCCAAAGGCGCAGATGTGAACGCGAAGGATGCCTTCGGCTGGACGTCTCTTCATCTCGCGACGAGCGAAGGCTCAGGGGACATAGCCAAGCTTCTGATCGACAAAGGCGCGGACGTGAACGCCAAGGAAAAGGGCGGCGACACACCTTTGCACCTGGCCGTTGAACTGGGCCGTGCGGCGTTGGTGGAACTCCTACTCGCCAACGGCGGCGATATTGACGTCAAGCGTGAGGACGGTTCCACGGTGATGCACATTGCCGCGACGAGAGGCCGGACCGAGTTGGCAGCGTTGCTTCTCGCTCGGGGCGCTGACATCAATGCGCCGGGCCCGAACGGACAGACGCCCCTGCACTCGGCGTGCCGAATCGGCCGGATAGACTCGATTGAATTCCTGATCGCCAAGGGCGCCGAGCTGAGCATGGAAGATGACTACGGCCGGACGCCTCTGCACGGAGCAGCAGAGGCGGGACAGCGCAAGGCAATTGAGGCTCTTATTGCCGGAGGCGTCAACGTAGATGAAAAGGACCGGGCCGGTCGTACAGCGCTGCACAATGCCGCCATGAAAGGTCGCCAGGAGGTAGTGGAGCTGCTCTTGGCCCAGGGGGCCGACGTCCGCGCCGGAGGTCGCCAGGGCATAACGCCGCTGCACCTCGCTGCTTACGGCGGCAATGAAGCCATCGTGGAGTTGTTCCTGGCCCGGGGAGCAGATATCAACGCCCGACTGCAATGGAATGAGGGGACACCCTTGCACCTTGCCGCCGGGCTGGGCCGCGCGGATATGGTCAGGCTGTTTCTTGCGAAGGGGGCTGATATTGAGGCCCAGGACCGTAACGGCCGGACCCCCCTGTATGCGGCCGCCAGCGGGAGTGAGGGTGTTGAGGCACTCAAAGAGCTGCTCGCGCGCGGCGCCAATGTCGGTGCCACGGATAACGAGGAGCGTACCCCCCTGCACCTGGCGGCCCGGGCGGGAAACAGAGAGACAGTTGAGCTGCTCCTCGACAAGGGCGCCGAGGTAAATTCAGAGGACGGGGATGGCCTGACGCCGCTGCACTATGCGGCCGAGAAGGACAATGAATCTCTCGTCAAGTACCTGACTGAGAAGGGTGCCCGGATTGCCACGATCCAGTTAGCGGCGTGTGTCGGAGATTTGGCCAAGGTTAAGCAGTTCATTGAAGAGGGTAGCGATGTCAATGCCAAAGACAAGGGCGGCTCGACCGCCCTTTGCAGGGCCGTCCAGGCCAAACGCCGCGAGATAGCGGAGTATCTCGTTGAGCGCGGTGCGGACGTCAACACGAAGGGGTCCGGCGGCCCGGCGCCTCTGCACTTGGCGTGCCAGGATGGTCAGAAGGAAATTGTCGATCTACTGCTCGCCCACGGGGCAGACGTCTATGCGATGGAGGAGAATCGCCGAGGCCTGATGCCACTGCACCGGGCCGCCCTCGGAGGGCACCGGGAGATTGTGGAATTGCTGCTGGCCCGCGGGGTTCCTGTGGACAGTCGCAGCAAGATGCTCGATACGCCCCTCGGCTGTGCCTGCGAGGGACGAAGCATGCCCATCGCCGAGATGCTGCTCAACAAAGGAGCGAACATTGAGGCGAAGAACCAGTTGGGTCAGACTCCCTTGCACATCGCGGTCGAGAATCCAACCTGGTACGACCTCGCCGACGACATGATCAAGTTGCTTCTGGCCAGGGGGGCCGATATCCATGCCAGGACCCATGATGATGCCACCCCGCTTCACGCCGCGACGTCGCAAGGCAACGACGTGACTATCAAACAACTCCTGGACAACGG
>CAZGRF010000297.1:0-5140 GCA_964527825.1 uncultured Pirellulales bacterium | reverse complement strand
TCGGCCCGAGTCTACCCCGTGCGACAAGACGGTAGCAAAGCGACCTTTATAGAGCCCTGCCGCAACCAAGTCAACCATTTTTCAAGATTTCCCGCGCCGGTCAGAACCTGCGGCGCTGGAGGCCGGGGAGCCAAGGACGCCAAACAAAGCGAATTTCCTCCCCCGTCGGGACGAGAATCCTGTGATAGCCCGGCGGGCTCCGGGAGTCTGTTATATAGAGGCCTGTTTGACATACGCAGGGATGCGGGTAGAATAGGCGTGTGGATCGACAGATAGCGAGGACGCCACGTGACGAAGATGCAGATAGCAGCGAAATCCCTCCTGACCGGGCTGATCGTCTACGCAGTCATCTCCCTGCTGAAACCGCTGACGGAGCTGCCCTACTACCTCACGGCCGAGAGCACACCCCTGGCCCTTTTCCTGCTGGTCCTCTGCGTGGCGCTGCTCGTGGCAGCGGGGCTGTACATCGTCGCGGTCGGCAACCGCCTGCTGCCCAGGACAGCGCCAGACGACGAGGTTCTCGCCCCCGAGCAGGCCCGACGTCTGCTGGCCCAGGCGCTGCTGTTGACGATGGTCTTGGTGGGGCTGGCGCTCTTGCCGAAGTCTTTACCGACTATCGCGGCGATTCTCAAGCTGCCCTTCGTATTGCGCGCGATCATCAGCGATGCCATCGTCGATCGCGGCCTGCCCTCGGCCTCGACGACGCAATGGTTCAGGCACATCTACGAATTCGCGCGGCTGCTGCTCGTGCTGTATCTGCTCTGCGGAGCGCCGCGATTCGTCCGCTGGCAGATTGCCCGGACCGAAAGCGCAAGGTGCGAGCGCACGAACGAAAATGAAAGGCTTGGTAATGGATAGGGTTCAGTCATTCGCAAGGGTCCTCATCGGTGTGATGGCGATCTACTTCAGTGTCAACGTGCTGGTCATGATGATCGCGCCCGTCGGCATGATGCTCAATCGACCCAATGTCGAATCCGTGGGGTTGATGGCGCTATCCCTCCTGATATTTGCTGCGTGCCTTGTCTTGCTGCAATACTTCGGCATCTTCAGACCGCAGAAGGTCGTCAACCTGATTACAAGCCAAGTCGAGCCACAGCAGGCGATTAAGCAAAACCAATGGTTGCCTGCGGCCTACAGGTTGGTCTGCCTGTTCACGGGGCTCTACTGCATATACGTGTTTGTCTTTAGCCTGACAAGGGTATTGACCCTATACGTCTACTACCAGAATGTCGATGCGCGATCGACGCCGAGCCCTGTCCGCCCCGAAGAGGCCGTAAACACACTGCTTCTGTTAGGGTTGGGTATCTACCTCTTGGCCGGCGCGCCCCATTTCGTCCGCTGGCATCTGAAGAGGACAGCGCGGTTCTGCGCTGAGAACACCATCGACTGACGGCGGCAGGAGGTGGCGCGCCCGCTCTCTTGTCGCGGGAGAAAAAGACGCGCCAGGATTGAACCTTCCTGTGGCCGCGGCGGTACAGAAAGGGGATAATCCACAATACAAATGAGGTCTTGAGCACGAGCGCTTTCGCATTCGTGGCTTTTTCAGAGTGAACGACACGGAAAGTGAGTTCTGGGAGGGTGTCAAATCACGGCGCCATGGGCCGGTGCAGCAGACGCCATCGTGAAAAGGAGGTCATGATATGGCATGTCATTGTACGAGGTGTGAGAGATATGGCCGGCAGTGGGACGCGGAGGCGAGAGCTTTGACGTGCTGCTACAACCCCTGTAGAAACGTCATTCGCCTGGCGGATCACAGAAGTGCGCCAGGCCCTGAGAGACTCTCGACGGCCCGAAGGCAGCAGGCTCAAACGCTACTGAACACCCTGCCTGACAGTCCCATGTGCCCTTACTGATTGCAGGCCCGTTGCCCGGGCGGAGGGTCAGCCTGGCAATCGTGTAGTCTGCACTCGGATTTGGCCTTTCGTCCGGCGCCAGGTTTCGGTTTCGGTCCGGCCCCAGGCACGGGCGGTCGCGGCCTTGAGCCCCTGCACGAGGGCGGCCCGCACCTGACGGCTGTCGCCCAAGCCGGCCAGGAAGCCGGCCAGGAGGTAGTCGCCGCAGCCGACCGTCTCCAGGACCTTGCCCCTGCTGACGCAATAGCCTTCCGAGACGCCCGTTCTCGTCACCGCCATCGCGCCCTTCTTGCCCCGACTGACCAGGACGAGTTCAACCTTGTCCAACAGGCCGCGGGCGGCTCTCGCCAGCCGCGCGGGCGTGTCCGGAACGCGCGCCCCAAGCAACCCGCCCAACTCTTCCACATTCGGCGCTATCAGCCAAGCCAGACCTGCGTCCACGATGGCTTCGAGAGTCGGCCCGTGCGCGTCGATGACGATTCGGGCCCCAGAGTCGCGGCAGGCGTGGACCAGTGCGACCATGGGCTTCAGCAGGGGGCCCGCCGGCATGGCCCCGGAGAACACACAGATATCGTTTTCACGGACGAGGCTGCGCAGGTCGGTCCCGAGCCGCCGCAGCGCCGCGACCGAAGCCAGCGTGCTCTTGCAGCGCAGGTGCATCTCCCGGCGGCGCCGCGTATCCACGACCGTGACATTCCGACGCGTATGCCCCCCGACGCGCGTCATTCGAGCCTGCACCAGCCCTCCCAGCCGCTGGACCGCCTCCAGCATCGGTTCGTAGTCCTCACGGCCCCACAGCCCGGCCGCCACGCTTTCGCGCCCCATCCAGGCCAGCGCCCGCGATACGTTCAGGGCTTTGCCCGCCGGACGGACGACCTGGGCGTCGATCTCAGCATGCCGGCCCCAATCCAGGTCCTTGCCCCGGCAACTGACATCCCACGCCGGCGACAAGCCCACCGTGATGATCCTACTGCTGTTGTTCGTTTTCATAGCCTGCCTGGAGTTGGCCGCAGGCGGCCTTGATCTTGCGGCCCAGCCTGAAGCGTGTGGTGGTCTCGACGCCGGCCTCCTTGAGGACCGACGCGAAGTGCGCCATCCGGCCCCGATCACTGCCGGCGAATTCGCACCCGGGGTACGGGTTGTGCTCGATCAGGTTGACATTGCACGCGACGCCGCGAACCAGCTTAACCAGCATGCGGGCATGTGTCACGGAGTCGTTGACCTTCTCGATCAGCACGTACTCGAACGTGACGCGCTGGCTGGTCTTGGCCTGGTACGTGCGCACGGCCGCCATCAGTTCCGCCAGCGGGTACTTGCGATTGATCGGCATCAGCCGGGCGCGCAGCGTGTCGGTGGGCGCGTTGAGCGAGATCGCCAGGCGCGGGCGAATGTCCTCGTCGGCCAGCTTCACGATCGCCGGTGCGATGCCGCACGTGCTAATGGTAATATGCCTGATGCCGATGTTCTTACCGGACGCATCGTTCAGAATGCGAACCGACCTAAGCACCGCGTCATAGTTCAGCAGCGGTTCGCCCATCCCCATGTAGACAACGTTGTTGATTCTGTTCGTAGGGTGTGCATCGCACACCATCTCCCCCGGCTCGTCGAGCGACGCGCGACGCGCGACAAGTGACGCTTCCGCTGTGTCGACCTCATCGGCGATCTCTCCGGCAGTCAGATTGCGGCGCAGCGTAATCCGGCCCGTCGCGCAGAACGTGCAGCCCATCGCGCAGCCCACCTGGGTCGAAACGCACAGCGTCCGTCGCTCGTCGTCGCGCAGCAGCACCGCCTCGACCCGCTCTCCGTCGGGTAATTGGAAGAGGTACTTCTCCGATCCGTCCGAGTCACTGAGGCTGCTGACGATCTTGAGTTGCGAGATGAAATAGCCCTGCTCGACAAGCTGGGCGCGAAACGCCTTGCTCAGGGGTGTGATCTCCGAGATCGCCCCCGCGCCTTTGGTGTGAATGAAGCTGAAGATGTAGCCGCCCACGTACTTCTTCTGCCCCAGCGCGACCACGATCTCTTCAAGCTCCGACAGCGTCTTGTCCTTGAGGTCTGTGCCCATCCCCGCGATTCTATCACATCCCCCACGCGCCGTCGAACTTGGTCCCCGCGTCTGGCGTCCACCTGCGAACGTGATTTGCGTTTGACGCATGGTTATGCTATCATGGCGGTGGCAAAGCTATGGGAGTCTAATGATGACGCCGCAAAGCCAACAGATTCTGCGTGACGCTCTGGACCTGCCACCGATAGACCGGGCAGAACTGGTCGAACGGATATTGGCCAGTTTCGAATTCCCGGCTCGTCGAGATATCGACGCCGCCTGGGCACAAGAGGTCGAAGAGCGCATCGATGCCTACGAACGGGGCCAGATCGGCACAGCGCCCGCCGAGGACGTGTTCAAGGAGATTGATCGACAGGCGAATCGATGAAGATCGAATTCCTCGACCCGGCAAAGAAGGAGTTTGCCGAAGCCATAGCCTGGTACAACCAGGAGAGCGAAGGGCTGGGCTACAGATTCGCGGCTGAGGTGCGACGGACGTTGTCTCGTATCCTGGAATATCCCCATGCCTGGCCGCCCCTCTCAAAACGCGCGCGGCGTTGCAGAGCGAGCGGGTTTCCTTATGGGGTCGTCTACCAGATCCGTGACGATGCGATATTGGTCGTCTCCATCATGCATCTTCACCGACACCCAGATTCCTGGAAATCCGGATTACCTTCGGAGTAAACCAAGAGCGGGCGTGGTGCGCACCATGGGATCCCCCTGCCTTCTGCTGTGCGTGCTCCGTCCGCACTGTCTCAGTCGTCGTCGGCGCTGCTAGAGATGTAACCTTGCTGGCCTTCGCTGGCGTAGGCGGTGGCGGCCGGCTCGTCCTCCTCGGCCAAGTCGGCGTAGCCGGCCTCGGCGTCGGCATCCATCTGCTGGCGCAACTGCTCGTAATCCTCCAGCGTCATCAGGACCTCGCGGGCCTGGCTGCCCTTGTATTCGCCCAGGATGCCGGCGCCGGCCATCAGCTCGATCATCCGCGAGGCGCGGGCGTAACCGATGCTGAGCTTGCGCTGCAGCAGTGACACACTGCCGCGACGGCTCTCCAAGACGACGCGCACCGCCTCGTCGAACAGCTCGTCGCGCGGCATCTCGCCCGCGTCGGCGCGCTTCAACTGCGTCAACTCCGGATGGAATTGCGGCTCGGCGATTTCCTTGAGGTGCTTGATGATGCCGCGCAGCTCGATCTCGTCCAGGAAAGTGCCCTGCGCCCGGATCAGGTCGCTGCGACCGGGTTTGA
>CAZGRF010000296.1:0-5143 GCA_964527825.1 uncultured Pirellulales bacterium | reverse complement strand
GGTTCTCGCGTGGCGCTACCTGCCTGTTGTTCTGGCCGGCCTGGGGATTCTCTTCTCGCTGCCGGCCCTCAAGGAAGGGTTCTTGAACGATGACTACATGCAGCGGGCGGTTCTCGTTGGCCCTTCGCCAATGACAGATCGCCTGGCTTCCGTCGGTCTGGCCCCGGAGGGGTCGGGCCGGCTGTCGCGTGTCCTTTCTGACCTGTATGTCGCCGTGTCGCCCGAAACGAATCTTGAGCCTCTGCGGACCTACGGCGCGCTTCCGTGGTGGACGTATGAAGGCTATCGCGTGGCCTTTTGGCGGCCGGTAGCGAGTTTGACATACTGGCTTGACTACCGGCTCTTTCCCGACACGCCGGCCTGGATGCACCTGCACAGCATTCTGTGGTTCGCCGCCTGCGTGTTCATGGTGGCCCTCTTGTACCGGCGGTACATCGACGCGGCCTGGATTGCCGGCTTGGCGGGCCTGTTCTTCGTGCTGGACGACAGTACGTTCTTCCCGACGATGTGGTTGGCGAATAGAAATCTGCTGGTCTGTCTGTTGTTCGCGGCGCTGACACTCATTACGTACGACCGTTGGCGCAGGGACGGATGGCGGCCCGGCGTGGTGGTGGCGCCGCTTTGCCTGTTCGCTTCCGTGCTGTCGGCGGAAGCGGGCATCGCCACATGCGCGTACCTCTTCGCCTATGAAGTGACACTGACGCGCGGGCGGTGGTCGAGGCGGCTCTCGGCTTTGCTTCCGTCCGTCGCGGTGATCTTCACGTGGCGGCTGCTCTACAACGTGCTCGGCTACGGCGCCTCCGGCGGGGGCTTCTACTACGACCCCGTTCGGGAGCCGGCAGGTTATGCCCTGGTGGTTCTGGAACGAATCCCGTTTCTGCTGGCCGGCCAGTGGACGACGCTGCCGCCTGAGTTGCACAGCTTCATGCCTTTCTGGAGCAAGACGCTGATCTGGTCGATCATGACCGTGGTCGTGATTGGCTTCCCGCTGCTGATGCGGCCTTTTCTGAAGTCGCACGTGCGGGCGCGATTCTGGCTGCTGGGCATGTATCTGTCGGCCTTGCCGTTTTGCGCTACGATTCCCATGGGCCGCTCTCTGGCATTCGTGGCCGTAGGAGCTTTCGGCCTGGTCGCGGAATTCGTCGCGGAGGCCAAGCGCCAGGCGAGTTGGATGCCGCGCCGACGTTGGCGGGTGGAGCCGATCCTCTGGCTGGCCACCTTCCTCATATTCGCGCACGGGCCTTTCGCACTCCTGTTCCGGGTTTTGGCGCCCGGCACCGCGGCCAGAATGGAAGAAGAAGCGGCCAAGGTCACGAAGATCGGTTCCTGGCGGGGCATGGAGCAGCAGGACCTAGTGGTGGTCAACGCACCGGATCCCATCGTGTTTCTCTATGAGCCTTTTGCGCGGTCACACGACGGGCGGACCTTGCCCCGGAGTGTACGCACCCTCGCACCTGGGTTCGGCGAGGTGGAGGTGGAGCGGACGAGGCCGCAACAGCTTGTTGTTAGGTCCGTGGAGGACACCCTTTTCGACTGCCAGCGGAACGGGCGGCCTGATTTCGTGTATTTCTATCACTATCTCAGCGACGTCCGCGGCCCAGGATACCCGCTCCAGGTCGGCCAGCGCGTCACGCTGCCGGGGATGACGGCTCGGGTCCAGCGAGTCGACGGCAGAGGGTTCCCGGTGGAGGTGACGTTCGATTTTGACGTGCCGCTGGAGGATGCGTCGCTACGCTGGCTCTGGTGGGACTGGGATAACGATCTGTACCAGCCTTTTGACATGCCCGCCGTGGGTCAGGCCAGACGTCTGGTGGGACCGTTCTGACAGTCCCATCCGCGATCCGCGACCAATCAGCCAGTTTACCGTTCACCCGAGGCCGTACATGGCTTATAATCCTCTCCGTTTCCTGAGGAATTGGCGTGTATGGGCAGAACCAAGAGAGATATCGAAAGAAATGAGCAAGTCTACCAGCTTAGCACGCTGGTGGCGGGGAAGTTCTCGCTTCAGGAGGTGCTCGACCGGCTGGCGGAAGCGGCGGTGAAGATCGTCGGCGCTAAGGCGTGCTCGATTCGCCTGCTCGACGAAGAAACCAACGACCTGAAGATGCGGAGCACCTACGGGCTGAGCGAGGCGTATCGCGACAAAGGGCCCGTGACGAAAGACGACGAGGTTATCAAGGCCGCCTTTGCGGGCGACGCCGTTGTCATCGACGACATGCGAGACGACGATCGCATTCAATACAAGGAAGCGACCTTCAACGAGGGATTGGTCAGCCAGTTGACGGTGGCCATGCAGTTTCGGAACAAGCCTATCGGTGTCCTGCGGCTCTATAGCCCGCGGCCGAAGGGCTTCAGGGAAAACGACGCCACCATCGCTCGCGCGGTGGCCTCCCAGTGCGCCGTGGCTATCACCAATGCCAAGCTTTACAGCGAGGCGATTGCCGGCCAGCGGATGGCCGAGCAGATGCGGCTGGCCGGACTCATCCAGCGGCGCATGGTCCCCGAAAAGGCGCCGCACATCAACGGGCTGGATATCGCGGCGCGCTACATTCCCTGCTTTGATGTGGGTGGCGATTTCTACGACTTCCTGCCGATCAGCGAAGGTCGGCTGGTGGTCACTATCGCCGACGTCATCGGCAAAGGCGTTCCGGCCGCGATCATGATGAGCTGGTTCCGCGGCGCAGTGCAGGCCTACACCGAGGGTTTCAGGGGTGTGCTCCGGGACCTCGGTCCCGTTGAGGGTGATCTGAACAGCGGGCTCAAGACGGCCATCCGCACGAAGAACGCCGTGGAGAACTTCAACAAGATGGCGTGCATCGAGTGCCGCGAAGGCGAGTTCATCACACTCTTCTACGCGACGATCGACGCGGCCGAGAAGACGATAACCTACTGCAACTGCGGCCACGAGCCGACGGTGCTGATACGCGGCGGTCAAACGCAGGACCTGTCCACCGGCGGGCTTGTGCTCGGCGTCGATGCTCAGGCCAAGTACGAGATCGAAACCGTACAGCTTCAGGACGGCGACTGCCTCTTGTTCTACACCGATGGTCTCGTGGACGCCATGGACTTCGGCAGCGAGGTGTGGGGCCGCGACCGGATGCTGGAGGCGGCGAAGCGGTTCACCGATTGCCCGGCCGACCACGTTGTCCGAAACGTGCTGGCATACCGCCGGCGGTTCGTCGGGCTGGCCCGGCAGATCGACGACACCAGTCTTATCGCGGTGAAGGTCGGTGCGCCGGGCAAGAGCGAAGAATGCAGCGAGTGCCGGTTGTCGGACAGCGGCGCCTTCCCCGGCGAGGACACGCGGGGCTGAGGGGACGCGATGACGCGCTTCGTTGTCACAATTGACGGTCCGGCGGCCAGCGGCAAGAGCACGGTGGCCCGGCTCCTGGCCGACAAGATCGGCGCGACGTTCCTGGATACGGGAGCCATGTATCGGGCCGTCACGTGGGCAGCGCTCCAAGACGGCGTCGACCTGGCGGATGAGGATCAGTTGGCCGGCGTCATCGAGCGTCACGCCTTTGCCTTCGAAGCGACCAGGAGTGACACGAGGGTCTTCGTCGACGGGACCGATATCACCGGCCGGATTAGAGATCCCGACCTAACCGCCAACGTCCGTCATGTCGCTTCGTCGCCCGTGATGCGGGCCCGGCTGGTCGAGATGCAGCGGCAGTTCGCCCAGCGTCACGACCGCGTGGTCACCGAGGGACGGGACCAGGGGACAGTGGCCTTTCCGGATGCCGCCGTGAAATTCTATCTCGTTGCGGATGCCGCCGAGCGGGCCCGCCGACGCAAAGCCGAACTTGATGCCCAAGGTAAGGAGGCTGACTTCGACCAGCTTCGCGCGGCGCTTGTGGCACGCGATGCCAGCGATGAGAATCGCGCGGTCGGGCCGCTCAAACCTGCCGCCGATGCGATCCTCGTCGACACGACGATGTTGAGCATAGAAAAGGTAGTCGAACGTCTTGTCCATGAGGTAACGCAGAGCGGAGGACGGAGGACAGACAACGGAGGACAGAGGACGGAGGATGGAGGACGGGAGACAGAAGGCCTCCGTCATCTGTCGTCCGTCATCCGTCGTCCGAAATACTGGTGGTATTGGGTGGCGCGGTTCATCTGTCAGGTGCTTACCCTGCTGTTCTTTCGTTACCGCGTGTACGGACGGAGGAACATTCCGGCCCGCGGCGGCGTCATCCTGGCCGGCAATCACCAGAGCTTCCTCGATCCGGTCTTCTGCGGGATCGGCGCCACACGCCCGCTGATCTACATGGCCCGAGAGACCCTGTTTCGCGGTTTCTTTGGCCGGCTGATACATTCCGTCAATGCCATTCCGGTCCACCGGGACAGGGCCGACGTCGGCGCGATGAAAATGGTGATCGCGCGGCTGAAGGAGGGTGCAGCAGTCTGTGTCTATCCGGAAGGCACGCGCAGTGCCGATGGTCGCATCGCGGCCTTCAAGGCTGGTTTCGGCCTGCTTTGTCGTCGGTCCGGTGCGACCGTGGTTCCCGTCTTGGTCGACGGCGCGTTCGAGTGCTGGCCTCGACACAAGACGTTGTTCGCACCCGGACCCATCATGGTCTGGTTCGGCAAGCCCCTCCTGCCCGGACAAATCCGCTTGATGAGCAATGAGCAGTTGGCCGACCGGCTCACCCGCACCCTGCGCCAGATGCAGCACGACGCCCGCCTCAAGCAAGGCAAGCAGCCGTACGTCTACGACGATTGAGCATCGCCCGTGTTTCGTATCTCGTATCTCGTTGCTCGGAATTCGTTGCCGTTCGTAGTGGCGTCGTAAGACGCTTTTCTCCATCGTCTGGGCAGCACCTCCCGGCGTCTTGAATGCCCTCACGGGCACACTACGAACGGCCCGCCCAACGATTCTCCGTTACGAGTCTTGACTTCTTCATTTTTCATTTATCACCTTCTGTTTTCCCGCCGATAGACAGACCGAATGGAAGCATTGCCGAGGGAAAGAGCAGCTTAGCGGATTCCCAAGAGAGCAGACAAGATGCACTGATTGACGGGAATGAATATGCGGGAACGGCATCTTCAATTCGAGCGCAAGATAAGTAAGGCGTCCCCAGAACTCGGATAAGGCGTCCCCAGAACTCGGAGCGCAAGATAAGTAAGGCGTCCCCAGAACTCT
>CAZGRF010000295.1:0-5157 GCA_964527825.1 uncultured Pirellulales bacterium | reverse complement strand
ACCGCAAAGAACATAGAATTCATTCTTATACCCTTTCTGTCGGCCAAATGCAAGCAGTGTTTCCCAATTTCCACTATTTCGTCCGCGTCGAAGGCGTCCCGCCTTCGCGTACCGTGGGCATCCCTTCGACAATGCTCAGGGCAAGCCTGCCCGCGATACAAATAGAATAGTGGAATGGTGGAAGATTGGAATGGCACCACAGACGCCCAGGCTGTCCCTCTTGGTTAGTGCCAGTCTCAGAGCTTCCGCACGATTTGGGGAAGCGACGAGCCGCTGCGCGCGGATTCCTCTCGGCGCGTACCGACGTTTTTCGTTGGTCTGACCTGCGGCGAACCCCTATGATGAGCGACGCGTAAACGCATGAGTCTATCACAACATGCGCAGGAACCAAGGAATGACCACTGGGGCCGCAACGAAGAAGGGATTCCCGTTCAGGACGCTCCTGAGCTTTCTGGGGCCCGGCTTTCTCGTGACGGTGGGATTCATCGATCCCGGCAACTGGGCCACGAACATCGAGGGTGGCTCGAAGTTCGGCTATGAACTTCTCTGGGTCATCACGCTCAGTACGACCATGCTGATCGTGATCCAGAACATGGCGGCCAAGCTCGGCATTGCCACGGGAAAGTCCCTTGCCGTCAACATCCGAGAACGGTTTTCTCGCCCGGTATCGGCGCTGCTCGGGCTGACGATTGTCCTGGCGTGCGTCGCAACCGACGTGGCAGAACTGCTGGGAGGGGCCATCGGGTTCAATCTCCTTTTCGGCATGCCGCTGTGGTCGGGGGCATTGTTGACAGTCATCTTTGAGGTATTCCTCATCGTCAGTCAGAGATACCACCGGCTTGAGGCGATCATCATGGGCTTTCTGGGGATCATCGGCCTGTGCTACCTCGTGGAGATCGTCATCGTCAAGCCCGACTGGGCGGTGTTGGCGCCGTCGATGGTCGTTCCGCGTGTCAGCCGGAGCAGCATCTACGTGGCGATGGCCATCCTGGGAGCGGTGGTGATGCCCCACAATATCTTCCTGCACTCCAACGTCATCCACAGCCGCAAGTGGGGCATCTCGGAGGATGAGAAGCTGGCTCTCTTGCGCTACGAGAAGATCGATACGCTTTCTGCCATGCTCTTGGGGTGGGTGGTGAATTCGGCGATGATCGTCGTGGCAGCCGCCGTCTTCTTCCGCCATCAGGTCGTGGTTGACAGCATCGAGCAGGCGTCGGCGACGCTGAAGCCTCTGGCCGGGCCGCTGGCCGGTTTTCTGTTCGCGGTTGCTCTCGTCTTCGCCGGCGTCGGCTCGTCCGTGACCTCGTCCATGGCGGAGGTCAACGTGATCACTGGGTTCCTGGGGAAGCCGGAGGACCCCCGAACACTGCTCTACAAAGTCTCGGTATTCGTCACCGCCATCCCATCGTTTATGATTATCCTTCTGGCGATGGACACGTTCCGCATCTTGATCTTCAGCCAGGTCGTGCTGAGCATCCAGCTTCCCTTTACCCTCATACCACTACTGCTGCTCTGTCACGATCGCAAGCTCATGGGCCGCTTCCGCAGCAGCCGGCTGGAGTTCGGGGCAGCCGTGGTCATCTCCGCTGTCGTGATCGTACTGAACACCTACCTACTTTATTCGACCCTCGTTGGGGGAAGCTGACATGCAAGTGTACAAGAAGATCCTGGTCACGATAGATTGTTCGGCCGTCGACGACGCCATCATCGCGCATGTCTCCGCTTTGGCACTTCAGAATAGCGCCCAGGTCTATCTCTTGCATGTGGTCCATTCTCACACACTAGACGAGGACCGCGCCCTGCGCGAACACACTGAAGCGTGCATGAAATCCCGTTGCGAGGTGCTCCGCGCTCGTGGGATCGAGGCCCACACCATCGTCCGAAGTGGCGAGCCCGATGAAGAGATACTGGCGGAGATCGAAGGGAACGACTATGATCTGGTGGCCATGGCGACGCACGGCCACTCCTTCGTAGGCGACCTCTTGTATGGAAGTGTGTCGCGCACTCTCAAGCACAAGATCAGCGTGCCCCTATTGCTGATAGGTCCCTCTTGCTGAGACGCGTCTCGAAAGGACCATGCGATCCATAACCGCGGGAGACCTCGCCAACCACTGTCCCAGGCAGCGTGAACGTCCGCAGGCCGAACATGGACGTTCGTTTGCCCGCCGGGGAAACGGGATGAACACGCTGTTCTGCATCTATTCCAACAGGACCTTGGGCGGGGTCCTTTGCCAGAGGGAGGTTAAGCCCGAGGCGGTGAAAATGCAGACGAACACGAAGATCGCGGCGGGGATGGCAGCCTGGGGACCGAGGTGGTCCAGGGCCAACTTGGCACCGAGGCCGGCGTTCTGCATGCCGATCTCGATGGTCAAGGTGCGCCGCCGGGCGCGGTTCATCCGAAAGAGCGACGCGACACCGTAGCCGCCGGCCAGGCCGTAGACGTTGAGGATCAGCACGGCCGCCAGAACCAGGCCGGTCATCTCGCGCAGGAACTCGCGGTTCAGGGCGATGACCAGAGAACAAATGAAGACAATGAAGGTGACCGAAATCGCGGGGAATACCGGCTGGATTCGATTCATCTTCTCCCCGAAGTAGTACCGGACGCCAAACCCGACGAACAGCGGGATCACCACCATGACCATCACATCCAGCATCATCTTCAAGAACGGGACGGGCAGCTCTGTGCCCTGGGCCAGCAGGAACGTCAAGCCCGGTGTCAGCACGGGGCACAATAGCGTCGAGACGGTTGTTAGCGAAACGGAGTAGGCGGTGTCCGCTTTGGCGATATAGCTCATCACGTTGCTGGCCATCGCACCGGGCGCAGAGCCGGCCAGGATGAGCCCGACTGCCAGTTCATCGGGCAGTCCGAACAGCCGGGCCACGGCAAACGCCCCCAGCGGCATGAGCGTAAACTGCGCGGCCGAGCCGATCAGGACGATGACCGGCCTCTCGATGATGCGTTTGAAGTCTTCGATGCGCAGCACCGCGCCGATGCCGAACATCGTCAGCGAAAAGCACAGCGTCGTGCCGTCTTGCAGGGCAATGAAAGGCCCGGGCCAGAGGTACGCCACGACGCCGAATAGGACAACCCAGAGGGCCAAGTATCTCGTGTAGAAAGTCAGTGCGCGACGCCACATAACGGCGAGAGTATAGGTCACCACCCTGCCGCCGGCAATGCAAATCGGCCAAGCCGTCCCTACCCTGAGCCGATGCTCAGATTTCGTCGTCGGGCCTGTCGTGACTCGGCTTGTGGCCGGCCTTCAACCGGTAAAACTCTCGTTTCAGGTCGCGCAGGGCCTTCTCGGTGCGTTTGTACTTGCTGATGTCCAGAGCGATCTCGGCCCCGCCGACGATATGGCCGGCCTCATCGCGGATGGGCATGCCCTGGATCGCCCAGGTGCGACCATCCGGCGTGGTCTTCTCCACCTCCGTCCAGCGGCCCGTCTCCATGGCTTGGGCCACGGGGCAGTCTTCGCAGGTTTCGTCCCGCTCGCCCCAGAGCTCGTAACAGTGCCGCCCAATGAGCTGCTCTCGGGTCAGGCCGACGGATTCGCACGCCGCGCGGTTCGCCCAGAGAATCGTCAGGTCCCGGTCCTGATGGACCACCAGTTCGACCAGGCTGTCAAGGACAAGCGCCTTCTCCCGTTCGGCTCGCTGCAAAGCTTGCTCGGCCAGCTTACGCGGGGTGACGTCGCGGATGCTCTCGCGGTGTCCCAGGGAATCGCCCTTTTCGTCGCGAATGGGCTGCCACGACACCTCGGCCCAGATGACACCGCCGTCTTTGCGCTGAATCCGGAATTGGACGTCGTTCCCGCTGCCGCCCCTGAGAGCCGCGTGGAAGGCCTTGGCGATTCGCTCACGGTCTTCCTCATAGACAATGGGATCTGGGTAGTCCCGCATTGCCACGATCTCCCTGACAGAGTAACCCGTGAGGCGCGTCGCGGCCGGATTGGTCCACAGAATCCTGCCGGTCGGTCCGACCCAAACCTCCCAATCATACGTGTGATTGGCGATGGCGCGAAAGCACTGCTCGCTCATCCGAGTGGCCAACTCGCTGCGCTTATGCTCCGTTACGTCATCATAGATAGCCATGACCTCGCCATTCGGAAGCCGGCAGACGTAGTTCTGGCGCCAGCCGGTGATGCGCTCATCCTTGTAGACGGAGACGGGATGATGCTCGGGCTTGCCGGTCCGCCACACCCGGCGGAACACCTCCAGAAGACCGAACTCGCGCACTCCTGGAAAGACCTCAAGGACGTTCCTGCCGATCACGTTTTCCCCGCTGATGCGCTCGATCTCCGCCGCCGCCGGGTTGAACTCGACAAAGACGAAATCCTCACCATCGTTGACCGCCCGGTATATGGCTACACCGCTGGCTACATGGTTCATCAGCGCCTCGAGTTTGGCCCGGACCATCTCCATCTGCTCCTGCTCACAGGACCCGGAGGTGCTATTGGCTGTTTCCGCGTGCTCTCTGTTCATGCGTTGCTCCCTCCTGACTGACGATTGCCAGGATCTCTATTCTTTTACGGCCGGAGCGGCACGCCGCAACGCCGAACCCGAAGGCGGCCCAACACTTCCGAGTGATTCTACCGCGGGAACGCGCGCACATGAAACAACTAATTCTCACGTCGCGCTTCTGCCGGCCATTGCACTACGGAGCGCCAGGCACGGCAGATCACCACAGGGCGGCAAGCGGGCCACCCGCGACCACTGCCGGCTATGCCAAAGTGCAAACAAGGACAGCGTCTCATCGCCTGAGAGGCAAGCCCCGCCTGCGGAGGCGGGGCCCTTGCGCTGAAGGAGGACACACATCTAATGGTTGTTAGTAGCGAAGCGGTGTCAGGAGGTTGGTTCAAACCGGATGTCCGGCACCTTGCCTCCTGCCTGCCCTTGCCTGCCTCAGGCGCTTCGCCAGCCTGTCATACGTCTCTCACGCGCTCGGAGTTCGCCGGCACCGACGCAATCCCGTGCACCTGCCGGTGTGGACAGCCCGCGGCTACTCGGAGAGACTCAGGACTATGTAGCGGTCTATATCCTCTACACGAATCAGAAGCAGCGCTCGACCCCGTTTCTGGGCCTTCTCGATGGCATCGTTGAATTCTCGAACGTTCTTGATCGGCTCTCGGTCCACTTCCCTGACGAGTGCACCTCTCT
>CAZGRF010000294.1:0-5163 GCA_964527825.1 uncultured Pirellulales bacterium | reverse complement strand
CATCCGTGGCATTGAAGCACCATTCCTTCACGTTTCCCGCCATATCGTAGAGTCCCGTATGCCCCATGCCGGGATAACTCCCCACGATCGCCGTTCCGCCCAGGGTGAAATTGCTGTGGGGCACAATCACGCTGGACTCATACAAACACGCCGCGTGTTCCCAATGATAAAGCGTAGGAAGGCTATTACCGGAAAACCTGGCATAGACCATTGCCTCGAACCAGCTTACACCGGAAACCGGGTATCGTTTCTGCCCCTGCGGGTAGGTCCCTTCCTTCCACGTGGCCGGGCCCGGTTGACGTGTCTGATCTACAAACTCATCCTTCGCTTCCTGCCAGGAGAGTTGACGACCATCCTTGACGAAATCCAGCCCTTCCCAGTAGTCGGCGTTGGCGTATCCCCCCGCGTCTACAAAGGCCTGGAACTGCTCGTTCGTGACTTCGTATATGTCCATCCAGAAGGCCGGCACGGCAACGGTGCCGCCTTGGACATGGGAATCTCCAGGCAGTTCAGCCGAGATTTTTGAGAAAGGTGCAGGTGCTTTTGAAGAGGTGCTTTGGACATCGGAATCGCCAGGCAGTTCCGCCTGCCAGCCCTCGATCCAAACCATCTCCCGCGCAAAGTCACTGGGACACAGCCGGACCGACAGGGATCGATCGGTGACGCATTCATGGGGGATGAAGCCCTGCTTTTCGATCTTCCAACGGTAGAGAACGTTGGCAAGGGTGATGTCTTTCAAAGGAGATCGCCCGAGGTGGTGCCAGGGCCCATCCTGGTCAGAGTATTCCCGATAAGACACCTGAGCTCCCGCCGGCGTCGTGTCCACCGAGTATGCCTTGCCGATGCGGGGCCACAGATCGACAAGGGTGGGATCATTGGGAATGATCTTCTGAAGTCTTTGAGCCAAGGGAAAGGCGGCAGAGATTTCCCCAGCCCGCACGAGTCTGACGATGCGGGGCAGGGCTTCACCCTTGGCCCATTCCAAACGTGAAGTGCGCCAGTACTCGACTGCCATTATGACCAGGCCGACCGCGAGGACCGCCACCGCCGCGGCCGTGAGGAGACGTGACCGATGTCTGCGTACGAACTTCCGCAGGTGATAGAACATGCCCGGTGAACCGACCAGGATCGGCTCATTTTTCAGGTGGCGTTCGATATCCTCAGCCAGGGCATGAGCTGTTTCATATCGCCGGGTGCGGTCTTTTTCCAGGCACTTTAGCGCGATCCAGTCCAGATCGCCCCGCACGGCTTTCCGAAGCAGGTCGGGGGTGCAGCCGCGATGCTCTGCTATATCGCTCAAGGTATCGCCGAGGGTACTGAGCTTCGTGGAAGGCTTCGCTGGCTCCTGCTCACGGATGACCCGCTGCATCTCGATGTAGCCGGCTTGGTGCAGCTCTTCTTCGCTGAAAGGTGTTGCTCCTGTCAGCAGTTCGTAGAACAAAACACCCAGGGAATAGATGTCGGTGCGCGTGTCGATATCCAAATCGCTCAGCTCCGCCTGCTCGGGGCTCATGTAGGCTGGCGTGCCGATGAGGTGGGCGTAGCGAGTGAAGAGCGTCCTCTCGGTCAACCGCTGGTTCGTGGCCTTGGCGATCCCGAAGTCGATGACCTTCGGGACGGGCCTGCCGTCACGGTGGGTGACCATCACATTGGTGGGCTTAATGTCGCGGTGGATGATGCCTTTCTGGTGAGCGTGCTGGACGGCTTGGCATACTTGGACGAACAAAGCAAGCCGGTCGTTGGTGCTCAGGTTGCTCTTGTCGCAGTATTCGGTGATCGAAACGCCCGTCACCAACTCCATGATGAAATAGGGCCGCCCCGTCTCGGTCGCGCCGGCGTCGAAGACCCTGGCGATATTCGGATGGTCCATCAGCGCCAGCGCCTGGCGTTCGGCCTCAAAGCGGGCGATGACCTGCTTCGTATCCATCCCCAGCTTGATGATCTTCAAAGCCACCTTCCGAAGGATGGGCTGCTTCTGCTCGGCCATGTAGACTGTGGCCATGCCGCCCTCGCCAATCTTTTCGAGCAGCTTGTATCTCCCGATGACCGTGCCCGGGCCTTCTACCGTAGCGGCGTTGTCGAGTGTGACAGCCGGGTCGATCAGCGAGACCTCCAGAAAATCGCCCGCCTCGTCGTTGGCCCTCAGCAGTGCTTCGACGCGGGCCCGCATCGCCGTGTCGGGGCCGCACATGCGGTCCAGATAGGCCGACCGCTCCCGACCCGTCCTTTGCTCAAGAGCGCCGTAGTATACGGCTTCGATTTTGGGTGGCTTGGTTGCCACGGCTCTACTCCGCAAATTGTTTCCATGGTGCAATGCGTCTTCCAGAGACCGAGCGCCTCAGAGAAGAGACGGAAATGTGAGAAGAAAGTCAAAAAGCAGTCTCTCAGTCTCCCCGCTTGATCTCATCGAAGAGCCACGCACGAGCATAAGACCAATATCGGCACGCACTTGCGCGCGAGATGCCGAGTATTCCCGCCGCTTGCTCGAGTGTCAGGCCGGCGAAGCATCGCAGCTTGACCAGTTCGGCCTTCGTTTGGTCCTCGTCGGCCAGCCTTGCGAGGGCCTCATCTAACGCCACGATATTGTCGGAGGGGCCTTCGACGGCCAGATCGGCGTCCTCCAGATCGACTCTTTGCCGGTCGCCGCCATGTTTGTGTCGCTGCTTCCGCCTGGCATTGTCGACGAGAATCCGACGCATGGCCTCCGCAGCCGCCATGAAGAAATGTCCACGACCATCCCAGCTTTGCGGCTCATCCCCGACCAGACGAATATACGCTTCATGAACCAACGCCGTCGCCTGTAGCGTCTGTCCCGGCGGCTCGTGCGAAAGCTTCTGTGCGGCCAGGAGACGCAGCTCTTCATAGACCAAGGGCAAGAGCTCATCCGCGGCCCCGGCGTCCCCCCGCTCAATTGCGTTCAAAATGCGCGTGACGTCACTCATACTGACTCCCCACCGTGTTACGCCTCTGACACGCATATTCTCGCAGAATCTGAGAGTCATTTCAATCGCCTATGGGTGCTTGGCGACAGATTCATCTTCCTCCGTATCCCAGAGATCAGCAACGCGGCAGACTACCGGCACGTGGTTGAGAACCTGAAACGCAAGCACCGCCTGCCCCGGATTCATCTCTGCGGAAAGACCGTGTACCTGACAGACTCGACAAGACAATGGCTCCAAGATCATGTCACCTGCGGCAACATTCATGAACATGGGGTCGGTGTTGATATTACCGTGCCCGGTATGACCACCTTGAACGTTGCTATAGGTGATCGTTACAGTCGGAAATGCATCATTGCGTAGCCTCTCGGTGCCATTCCACATGATCGAGCTTCTCACCACCGTCGTCGCACCCAGCTCGTTGCGAAGCCCACCACCCCGGCCCCACTTATGTACTGTGTTGTTGCTGAGGGTGCAGTTGGTCAAGGTTGGATTACTTCTCTCATGGTTCTCCGTCCCGCCGCCATTCTGCTCCTGTGGTCACACGCATGCCGATTGCATTGTCGCGTTCCCGATGTGTTGCGGCGTGCGCTTGTGTGCCGGAGCGCCTGTGAAGACATTCACGCGTTCATTCAAGAGGATCTCGACGAGAATATGTAGCAGAGCAGCGACCAGAACGGTTGAAATCGAATGCGACAACCGGGTATCATGAAGCAAATGGTATCCTGGAGCGGCGGCGGGCCGTATTGGGCCCATCCGGTGGTCTCCGGTGGCCGACTTCACGTGTGTCGCTCAGGCCAACTGTCTGCGTACGACCTTCGCGGAAACCGGTCATAGAGTCGACGATATCAAACCGACGATGGAATGCGCAGCGGACCTTCTGTCCGAGATTGAGATGGGCTACTGGTTCTCTGCCGACTAAGGAGGTAACAAACATGAATCAGAGATTGCGAGGCACCACGTGGATCGGCGGGTTGGCACGGATGATACTGATCTTCCTTTGGGCCGGTGCTTCTTCGGCCTCCGGAGCGGATAGCCCCAGAGTGGCTGTATTGCTGGTCGATACCGACCGAGTCGAAGGCGACATTGAACTCGGCGTCTACGGCCATTTCCTCGAGCACATCAATCATTCAGTGGTCGACGGTCTCTTCGCCGAGCAGGTCCGTGGGCGAGGGTTCGAGGGTAACGATTTCCAGGACTATTGGCAGCCTTTTTCAGAGAATACCAGTACCGGCAGCGCCCGGGTGGTGAATGTGCCGTCCGCGAATGGCGACAGCAGCGTCCGTATCGAGTTGAACGGCGGCGTTGCGGGCGTGCGCCAGGATCGCGTCTACCTCAAGGACGGCCTCAGGTATGATGGCTCGCTGTGGTTGAAGGTTGAGCGCGGCTCTCCTGCCATGTTCTTGCATATCAAAGACGCCTCCGGCGTCACGCTTGCCGAGGAGCCACTTGAGGCGCTCCCATCAGACTGGCGGGAAGTCCCCTTTGCCTTCACCTCGACGAAGACAGATCCGAACGCGCGCATCGAAATCGCCGCGAGGGGCAGCGGCGCCGTGTTGGTCGATCATGTGTCACTCATGCCGGCCGATGTCCGGCGCGACGGCATGCTCCGACCCGATCTGGTCAAAGCGCTGGCCGATCTGAGGCCGCCCTTCCTGCGTTGGCCGGGCGGGTCGTTTGCGTCGTTCTACAACTGGAGGCATGGCATCGGCCGGCAGATTTCCCGCGTGTATCGGCCCAACGCGCTCTGGGGAGGGTACTCCGACTACAACGGCTTCGGTACCCACGAGTTTCTGGATCTCTGCCGGCGGATAGGCACGGAGCCGCTGATCTGCCTGCGCGCCACGAGCACGGACAAGAAGGAACTTCAGGATGCCCTGGACTGGGTCCATTACCTCAACGACCCGCCGACAACGGAGATGGGCAAGCTGCGCACCGCCGACGGCCATCCCGAGCCCTACCACGTGCGCTACCTCCAAATTGACAATGAACCGATGAACCACGGGCACAGCCCGGAGCGATATGCCGACATCGTCAATCTCTACGGTGCGGCCCTGCGGAAGATTGCGCCGGAGGCGAAGATCGTTGCCTGCGGGCAGAAGCGCTCCAACGATATGAACTGGAGCCAGATCGTCATCGACAAGGCCGGACGAAACTTCGACATTCTCGGCTGCCACAACTACGAATATGAGCCGGACAAGTACATCGAGGGCGTCAGCCGAAT
>CAZGRF010000293.1:0-5175 GCA_964527825.1 uncultured Pirellulales bacterium | reverse complement strand
CGATTTCTGGCAAAACCTATGCAGCAAGACTGAACTTAGTAACGTCCCCAAAGTCCTCGTGAAGTATCGACTGAGGCAGGACGGAGCGCACAGTACGAGTTCGAAGCTACCGTACGCAGACCAGCTGCACAAGCATATCTACGAGAAAGGGCTATCGAGCCTCGGTATATATCCCTCGGCGGAGGAGCTGTCCCGACACCGTATGATAGCCTCCAAGGAGAGGCTGCATTCATTTGATAAGGTTGACGGATGCCTGGCATGGCTGGAGAGGGTGAGAAAGGGATGCCTCCGCAGTCGTATGATTTCGGAGCGCGCTGTCAACGAAGAGATGTTCCTGCAGGCATTCCGGCTCTTCAAGAAGGCTGAATCTCTGGGAATACGAGCGTTTCTCCAATACTACCGCAACCCTTTCATCGGCTATGGTTCATTGCCTCTGATAGATCACTTGAAGTATTTTCTCAAGAGCATCGCCGCCCGCAGGTAGCTCCGGCCCCGGCTATGACTGTATCCGCTGTCGTTCTACTGTACAATAAGGCAGGGCACTTTCAAGAGGCCCTGCTGTCGATCCTGTTTCAAAACACTGGAGTCGACGAGATCGTTGTCGTGGACGACGGTTCTATCGACGGTGGTGCGGATCTGGTTGAACGAGTGTTCGGCTTTCACGTGCGCCTGGTGAAGCAGCCTCGCGCTCGAGTATCCGCCGCCCGGAACCGCCGAACCAGAAAAGCCTTGGCCGAGTACATTGCGTTGTTGGGCGCAGACGACGAGTAAAAGCGGGGGTTCATCACACGGATACACGAGCTGATTCGGGCCTTTCCCGCGCGTGGTCTCGACGCCACGGGGTTCCTGCGTCAACTTGCCGATGGAACGAGGGTCGTTCCTCACTACCGCGGCATTCCATACAACCGCTGGCAAGGGCTCATTCCAGACTATTTTGACTCTGCTATGAGCAACTTCCCGATCTGTTTATCGTCTGCAGTTGTCCATGAGGATTCGGACAACCGATCGTACTTCCGAAAGCATACAACTCGAGCCCAACATCTCGCTTCTGACCGAATTCCATAAGCTGTTTGGCGAAGCGATCCGGTTGGACAAGGTCGATCGGAAAAGAGCCGACTCGGTACGACAGTTCATTGTGAAGAAGAAAATCGAGGCGGCCGTGCTATACAGGGCGCGCGACCTTGCCGAGCGGTTGGAGCTTGCGGTTTGCCGGCGTGCCGGTGAAAGGGTTGGCTTCTGAACTGGATGAGGTTTGTCTTGCGATTGCTCGGAATACATCCCCGCAGGATGATCAGAACCCTGGTCGCGCTCCCGGGCTATTTCCGTGATCTCAAAGAGCTCAAGAGGCAAGCCCGAAACACCTCGGAACGCTTTGCTCCGGGACCATTGTCTCCCTGTCTGACCGAGAGAGGCGCGCCGGCAGGGGTCGCGAGCGGGCACTACTTCCATCAGGATCTCTATGTGGCGCGGAGAATCCATGAGAACAACCCTCGCACTCACGTAGACGTCGGTTCCCGGACAGATGGGTTTGTGGCGCATGTCGCCTCTTTCCGCAATATCCTGGTCGTCGACATTCGTGGGTTGAGTGTCCGATCGCATCCCAGCATCGAGTTCATTAGGGCAGACGTGATGGATCTTCCTGCCGGACTGCATCGGTGCTGCGACTCACTATCCTGTCTGCATACCGGTGAACACTTTGGGCTCGGACGCTACGGTGATCCCGTCCGTTTTGACGGGCACAGGATTGGCCTGTACAACATGGCACAGATGCTCTGCGAAGGCGGAACGTTCTACTACTCAGTACCCATCGGGTCGCAGAGAATTGAGTTCAACACCCACAGGGTCTTCGCGGTCTCTTACTTGCTGGACATGTTCGCCGAGGCGTTCCGATTCGACCGATTCTCGTTTGTCGATGACAGAGGTGATTTCCATGTTGACGTTCCGCTTTCCTGGGCGGATGTGGCCTCGAATTATGGATGCCATTATGGATGCGGCATCTTCGAGTTGACCAAGGTCTGAAGTTTCCGGATGAGATCACTTGAGTGTACGCCAGGAGGAGTCTGGTGTGGTGTTGCGCGACCATTCAACCGGATCCTAAGCAGTCTTGGACTGGTGGTGTTGTCGACGGACGGACACCATGATCTGATCACAAAGGCTGGGACGCTCGAGGCTCTCGTCCGCATAGCGACGCATCCATCAGTGCAACTTTCGTCCTACTCCCAATGTACGATAGTATCGGCGCTATTATTGCCACCTACGTCTCTTGTTCTTCACAATATTTGTAGTGGATGTGTTTCACCCCGTAGACCGAAAAAATGTGAGAACGATGTTTAGGGCCATGTTAACTTTGCACAGAATATCTCTAAGAAGCGCACAAAGGAGTATAGAAGATGGGACTGGTTTCCATGGGACCGCCACGGGAGTTGCTTGACCATCTACGCAAGGGGCTCAACATAGAGGTGTTCATCGAAACCGGAACATACCTTGGCAATACGGCTATCGAGGCCTCGCAAATATTCGCCAAAGTTATAACTATCGAAGCAAGTTTTGAACTATACCAGACGTTTGCTGCCGTCGCCAATGCACACGCAAATATTGGATGCTTGCTCGGCGATAGCCGGAGCGAGTTGCGAAAAGCGATAGACATGACAAATGGGCGGAGATTGTACTGGCTGGATGCACATTGGAGTGGCGGTATCACTTTTGGTCAAACTAACGAGTGCCCCGTGCTGAACGAGATCGCGATCTGCCAGGAATTGGATCCGGATGGGGTGTTGATGATCGATGACGCACGCTTGTTTCTTTCGCCACCTCCCGAGCCTCATAATAGCGAGGCCTGGCCAACAATCGGAGATATTACTGCAGAACTGAAGAACAACTATACGATTGTTATATCAGACGTAATAGTGAGTGTGCCAGGGAGGAATAGAAAGGTACTGGAAACGTGGGCCAAAGAACGCACGATGGAGATTTGGAGGCAGTATGGAATGCGTAGACCTTCAATCGCATCACGAATTTTGCGACGACTCAAGAAGAAAGAATAGGCCCACAAGGCGGGCAGCTGGTTTCGCAGGAGACCAAGAAGCTCAAGCGCCGGGCGAAGAAGATGGAGGCGGATAAGCCGATTTTGAAACAAAGGGCCGCAGGCAAAGACAAGCCACGCGGCGGCAAGAAACAGAAGATCAACACTACCGACGTGGATGCTCACATCGTGGAGCAGGCCAACGAGGAGAAGAATCCGGCGTATTAGATTTTCACGGCGACAGGGTTGTCGTGACGAACGCGGGCTTCGTCTCCATCGAAAATCTGGAGCACCTGGAGGCGGAGGGCCAGTCGGCCTTGATGCCGATCGGCGGCTGGAGCTCGAAGCCCAAGGCGAAGCTTCTAGGGGAGAATCGACCGCTCGAAGTTTCATTACCGACACACGAGCGACCGCATGTGCGGTACGCCAACCCGAAGGCCTGCCGGCAATGCGCCCGCAGGCTGGAGTGTACGAAGGCGCTGCATCGGATGATCTATCGGGATGGGAATCAAGGGCTGAAAGAACAGATGGGCTAGCGTCTGAGCCTGGAACGAACCAAGGGGATCTGCAACCGACGAACTCACGCTGTGGAACCCCCGTACGGCCATGTGAAACACAATCTAACGTTCATCTGTTGTATGCGAGGGGAGTCGGGAAAGAGAAGATGGAGATAGAGCTGGAGCTGGTGTTCATGCTGCACAACATGATGCGGCTGACCGCATTGCAAGCGTAAAAACGGTGGTTTGTACCAGGGGGCACGGTTGTCGGGGCACGGTCGCGCGGGGTTAGAGACAGCCTGAATCACACAGCAGGCTTGTGCGGACAAATAGAAGTTGATATAAAAATCGAATGAAGGTTATCAGGCGTTTGGCAAGGCGGATCCTCGTGCATCTGGGCCCAGAATGGTTACGTGCGCGGAACAAAACGTCGTCCAAACCAAGCCAATTCGTAAACGACGACTTCGACTGGAGAACATATCACATAGATTACCGGGAGCAATTGCTACAAGAGGAAAAGACGTTTTTGTTGCGACTGCGATCGGGAGATTACCGCTTCACGGATGGAGGCCTCGTTCAGGACAAATCCAAATTGCCACTCCATCCCAATCATCGTCTGCTCTACGAGACAATATTGCAGCTCAAGCCCGTAAGCGTTGGGGAGGCGGGTTGCGGAGGTGGGGACCACCTGCACAATCTCCAAGTGCTCGCTCCGGAGCTGGAGCTGATCGGATTCGACCGCTCGCCGGAGCAGTTAGCCATGCTTCGCGAGCGCTCACCGGAACTAGAGGCACGAATTGAGCTATTGGATCTGACTTTCCCGTACTCAAATTTGCTGCCACAGGTTGACCTTGTCTACACGCAGGCGGTCATCATGCACATCAAGACGGGGGATGGCCATCTGGTAGCTCTTTCGAACCTCTTCAGGATGGCAAGGAACCAGGTCATCTTGATGGAGAATTGGCAGAGGCATAACTTCCACGCCGACATCATGTCCTTGTTCGTCAGGAAGATGATTCCCTGGCGGGAGCTGTACTGCTATTTCCGACGAGTGCCGGAGTGGGGTAATAGGCCCCACTTGGTGGTGATTTCTCGCGCCCCTCTCGGGTACGAAGAACTTTCTGATGACCGAACCCTCGTGGAACAGATGCCCCACACCTGAGCGCTCACCGGTTCAAAACATATAGGCGCTCTCATGGCGCGGAGCTCTGGCCGGAATCGATCGGGAGAGCGAGCTCTTCCAGGACGGATTCCATCAGGCGATTGCTGGAAGCAAACCGTTGGGGACGGGCGAGCATCAGCTGCTCAGTTTGGATGGTCGGACTGGGAAGAATCTCTTCCAAGGAATACGCTCGGCTGAAACCGGTGTACCAGAAGCTGGCAGCCGCTCAGCCGGAGAATGGTTAGCAAGGTTGGTAGAAGCTGGGAGGACAGAATCCGATACCTGCATGCACTGTAACGGATCGAGGCCGGACACGAAGGGCCGCTGGCGTACGCCGTCCGCACATGCGTCACACTTCCCTACCGGGGAAGGATACTGCTCAAAGGGATGCTCGTGAGAGCGCGGACCAGATGAGATTGCTCTTCGTCACTCCACGCTTGAGTGCTGGCGGGGCCCAGAGGGTTCTCGTGGAACTATCGAGTGCCTTGGCATCT